>JAGLSB010000335.1 GCA_023135955.1 Bacteroidales bacterium
TTATCAACTCCTATTCAAATATAAACACTCCTGCTATATACAGCTTAATGGATCAAAAAGGTGAAAGCATAAGAGTATTACAGGATAATACTGAACTAAAACACAAAATTCAAGAATATGGATTTGCAAAAAATGAATTTTTCAAATTCACTACATCAGAAGATATTGAACTGGAGGGATATATGATTAAGCCAAAAGATTTTGATGAGAATAAATCATATCCTGTATTTATGTATGTTTATGGAGGTCCTGAATCACAAAACGTAAAGGATCAATTTTCTCATCGTAATCCATGGTTTCAATATCTGACTCAACAAGGTTATATTGTTGCATGCGTGGATAATCGTGGAACAAATGCCCGTGGGGAAGAATTCAGGAAGTCTACCTATATGCAATTGGGAAATCTGGAAACTATAGATCAAATTGAGGCGGCGAAATATCTTGGAAGACTTAATTATATCGATTCTGAACGAATTGGGATTTTCGGATGGAGCTATGGAGGTTATATGAGTTTAAGCTGTCTCTTTAAAGCTTCAGATGTATTTAAAATGGCCATCTCTGTTGCTCCGGTTACCAACTGGAGATATTACGATACAATATATACAGAAAGATTTATGCGTACACCACAAGAAAATGCTGAGGGTTACGATCAGAATTCTCCCATTAATTTTGTTGATGGAATGAAAGGAAAGCTCCTTTTAATTCACGGAATGGGTGACGATAATGTCCACTTTCAAAATTCAACAGAACTTGTTAAAGCACTTATAGATGCAAATAAACAGTTCGACATGCAATTCTACCCTAATAAAAATCACAACATCCGGGGTGGCAATACAAGCTATCATCTATATAAAAAGATGAGTGAATTTGTAATAGAGAATTTATAAGCTATATAAATAATTAGAGATTTCTTGTTACCCCGCTTTCTCCTTTAACAACCTGGAAAAATCTAAAACATCTTCTTCAGTAGTATCGAAAGAAGTCATCCATCTAACCTCCGATTTTTCTTCATCCCAGACATAGAAGAAAATTTCTTTCTGTAAAACAGAGATTAATTCTTTCGGAATAATTGCAAAAATTCCATTTGCCTGAACTTTTTGTGTGATTTCTACTCCTCTGATATCAGCAACTTTCGATTCCAATAATTTTGCCATTTTATTAGCATGTTCAGCATTTACCTTCCATATTCCTTTTTCCAGATATGTGTCGAATTGAGCAGAAATATATCTCATCTTGGAAGAAAGCTGCATAGCTTGTTTTCTACGGAATTTAAAATCGGATGCCAGTTCCTTGTTGAAAAATACTATTGCTTCACCATACATAAGTCCATTTTTTGTCCCTCCAAAAGAAAGTACATCAACTCCGGCATCACCAGTAAATTCTTTAAATGAAAGACCGAGAGAAACAGCTGCATTGGCAATTCTCGCTCCATCCATATGAACTAACATGTTATGTTTATGAGCGAAATCACATATTTCTTTAATTTCTTCAACAGAATAAATTGTTCCCATTTCAGTAGCCTGGGTAATTGAAATTACTTTAGGTTGAGAATGATGCTCATCTCCAAAGCCATGCATATATTTCTGTATAGATTCGATAGTAAGCTTACCATCAGTTGTTTCAACAGGTAAAAGCTTACAACCTGTATATCTATCCGGAGCGCCACATTCATCCTGATTGATATGTGCCGTTTCAGGACAAATTATGGAATTATAAGGTTGTGTCACCGCATCAAGTCCCAATACATTTGCAGCAGTACCAATAAATACAAAAAAGATTTCTGTATCATCACCAAATTCCACCTTAAGCCTTTTAATAGCCTTCTCAGTATAATGGTCGTTACCATAAGCAATAGTATGCCCCTGATTAACACTTTCAATTGCATTTAGGATATCAGGATGGACCCCTGAATTATTATCACTTGCAAATCCGCGTTTATTCATAATCAAAAATATATTTTTGTAAATTTTTCTTAGCTATAAAGCAATAATATAGTATATATATCACAATTTAAAAGATGAATTTTTTAACCGCAAAGAACGCAATTAGTTATAATCTTAGAATAAAATCTTTACGTTCCCAGCGAATTTTCATTGCGATCATTGCGATTTTATTATTTCTTCCCTAAAAAAGCTCATCGTATTTAGTCCAGATCAGATCGCCAAGTTTCCAGGCTTCCCGAACAGCTTTTTCACCCATTTCAATCGTGTATTGAGTAAGTAAATTTATTACCTCATCATGTTTACCCTGCTTATAAAGCATCATTGCTTTAGATTCAAATTCGAGTTGTTTTGTAAATAATTCCTTCTGCATTGGATCGAAAACATTCATAAGGTCGTGTCGTGCATCTCCCCAACGTTGAGCAGCAAGAGTACCCATTCTGTTGAATGCCCACCATGCAGATTCAGTTGTATAACCATTTGGTCGACCCGGAATTTTATAAGATTCCGGCAGATCGCTAACAGAACAATAAATAGGAATATATACAGAGCTGGCAACATTATCCTGTGCCAACCATACAACACCGCCAATTTCATCAGGTAACCAATCTCTGCATTGAATAATTGTTGCATACATAGTATACCACCGAGCAATAGTTCGCTCTCCTCTCCAATCCCAGCCACCATTGATATTAAAAATTTTGTTCATATCATAAGGCATAAAAGGATTTGCTAAAGGAGAAATAATAGTTTTCCCGCTCTCATCGGTAGTAGTAATATTTTTAACGAAATTGTACTCTGTCCCTTCGTAATAATCTCGAAATACTTCTACAAGTTTATAAAGATCGACTTTCTCATCAGGTTTAACTGAAAATGGATAGTTTTCCGCGTTTGCATCAAGATTTAAAGAAGGAGCTACCAAATCAAACACTCTCCATTCACGCCTTCTTGAAGCTAATGATCTTCTGCTTTCCGGGGCATATGCATAATTGAATCTAAAATTTCCCATGCTTTCATTCCACCAGCCATTCTTTTTAGCTACTTCAAAGATATTTTTACTGGCCATAAAATAATCTGTATTATCAATATCTATTTCTTTGATCGTACTGGCATTAACATTCACGGAAATATGATCGTCGGGGACTCTTTGTGCAACCCAGACCGCACCTCTTTTTCCTTTTCCGGAACCAACAATCTCAAGATGCCAAACTTCATCAGGATCAGCAATAGTAAGACATTCACC
>JAGLSB010000336.1 GCA_023135955.1 Bacteroidales bacterium
GCGACTGAAGCAATCTCGTCTCAACTTGCTTTGACAGCTTAGGTGATCAGTTAACTTATTTATTCTTTCCCCTGAAGTGGTAATTTATACCCATATTTATTCTTCTTCCAGGATCGGGATAGCCAACTACCGTTGAATAATTCACATCAGATAAATCTTTAATTGAGCAATAAATCCTCCAATTGTCCTCGTTGCCAAAGGAATAACCCATATTCAAATCAATCCTGAAATATCCTCCAAGGGAAACCGGCTCCACTGATTTGTCAGCAAACCTGGTGCTGAAAAATTCAGATGAATAATTAGTATATAAATTCAGGTCGATATCATAGAGTCTTACATTCAGTCCTGTATTAAATATCAATTCCGGCAGTTCAGAATTTTTAATATTTTCATTCTCTTCCTTCAGCATTGATTTCATTCCTGTAAGGTTGAAGAATAAATTGGTCGATCTTTTAAACATCCTGGGGCTGTTTGCTTCCAGTTCAATTCCGTATTGAAACTGGTCAACATTTTCATAAAGTTCTGCAATCCGTCCCTGTTCCAGTTCAATGATGTCGCCACTGTAAATTATGGCGTTCTTCTGATTGACATAAAACCCTGTCAGAACGATGCTCGAATTGTTTAGACCGGAAATTTTATATCCTAAATCCACCATCGTTCGGAATTCATTCTCTGGCCTGTTTAAAGTTTCATCTAATGATCCTTCTCTGGGTTTAATCGAACCGGAAACCATATTCAAACTTATCATGGATTGTTTATTAAGACTATAAACAGCTCCCCCTGTCATTTGAAGAGTATAGGGTTGCCACTCATCCTTTATGGGATTCACCTGCACAAAAGCTGATCCGGATCCATCTATATTAAATGCACCAAATTCATTAATATAAGTCTTTACCCAACGCAGACCCCCGTTAATGTTTAATTTTCCAAAGTCTTGCTCATCAGTTATAACTCCTGAAATTGTTTGCAACTCAGACTTACGTCCAACATAGAACCTTTTCCCATTGGGTGCATTCCAATGATTATACAAAGCTCCAAAACGCAGGATATTTGATTTCCCAAGAGATATTGATTCAAGAATATTTACCCCAACTTCAGAATCATATTCAGTTTCGGTAATTCCAGTTACTTCATTATTAAACTCTGGCCTTCTATTGGTATAGTATGACTGAATTTCCAATGAGCTTCTTTCATTTTGTCTCACTGATGCTTTCAGGCTTACCGTACTGGAAATAAAGGGGTCATAACTTTCAAGCCTTCCAATAAGACTTGCAGCCGCCGGGTATTGTGCCTGCATAAACTGCCTCATCCCATTCAAATGGAAAATATTAGCAGTAATGGAAACTTTGTCAGAGGGGTTCCATTCCAGTGTACCGTAGGTATTTAATATTTTTTCTTTGGCGTGTTGTCCAGGAGAGCCATCCGTTTTATCATAACCAAGATTGAATGAATAGTTTAATGACTTTTGCTGACCACTGTGAGATAAAAATGTATGTGAAGAATTAAATGAGCCATACTCCAATTCAGCGATAGTTTCGGGTTTCGAATATTTCTTTGTCACAATATTAACGATGCCAGCCATACCCGATAATCCATGTAATAATGCCGCACTTGAACGAATAATCTCAATTTTCTCAACATTCGCTGATGAAAAGAAATAGGGAGTTTCATGGAATTCGCGTTGCCATACACCATTAATGGAATATTCAGGATAAGGGTATTTCTGTCCCCTTACAGAGAAAAACTGTTTTACTTTTCTTCCGCGGGTTTCTATAAATACACCAGGAGAATAAGCCATAGATTCAATAACCGTTTTAGAGGCAGTTCGTCTGATTTCTTCTTTTGATATTGTAGTTGTTGAAAGATCAATGGATAAAGGTTCCATCGATGGAGTATTAAGTATCTCCATTTCCCTTTTGTTTTTTATGATGCTAACCTGCCCAATTTCTTTCGGATC
>JAGLSB010000337.1 GCA_023135955.1 Bacteroidales bacterium
GAAATGTGGAGTATAATCAGAATTAATCCTGTTATTAATAATTTACTTTTCATAATTAAAGATTTGTCTTCAATCTCATTAATATATTGTTTTTGGATAGTTATCCATTTCTGTTTCCCACTTCTGAAGTAATTGTTCCAAGCTGTCAGAGATAGCCTTATTTTGTTGCATTAGATTATTCTGTTCAGAGATGTCATTAGACAAATTAAACAGATAAGTACTGTCTTTATCAATGAGTAACTTCCAATCACCTTGTCGAACTGCTTTACGGTCCTTAAATCGCCAGAAAACAACTCGTTCCTCCATTTGCTTTCCATGAAAAATGACTGGTGAAAAATCTTTTCCGTCCAGATCAGTTAATTTTTCTACTAATTTTCCTGAAATACCAGCAACTGTTGGGAAAATATCCATCCCTAACATTGTTTCATCCGTTATTCCCGGCTCTATGCGCGATTTCCAATAGGCGATGGCAGGAACTCTGTGTCCGCCCTCCCAGAGGGTGGATTTAAAATTATTCAGAGGATAATTTGAACCTAAATTAACTGCTCCATTATCAGAACAGAAAAAGATAAATGTATTCTCGAGAATTCCTTCATCTTCCAGGCTGCTAATTATATCTCCAATACCTTCATCCATTACCTCAACCATTTCTTTATAAGCCCCTTTTTTATCCTTTCTGCTTCCTTTCATTTCAAACTTGCCACCAACAGTTCTGTCTGCTTTATCATTCCTTCCCTGATAAGGAAAATGCGGAGCCTCATGTGCAACATATAGAAAAAATGGCTGATCGGAGTTTTTTTCAATGAAGTCGATGGAGTTTTTAGTGATCAGATCAGTAGAATATCCCTCTTCAATAATAGTATCTTTATTCAACCACCAATCGTAAATACCTGCTCCATCTATGTGTGAATGGAAATCTACATTGCCACTTACATATCCTTTAAAAAAGTCAAATCCGAAATTTACAGGATTATATTCTGTTTTATATCCAAGATGCCATTTCCCTGCAATTCCTGTTGCATATCCATTTTCCTTAAAAAAATCAGCAATAGTATAAGCATTTATATCAATTCCATAATCTCTGAACTTACCTGTAGTTACAACTCCTTCAACTCCTGATCTTTGTTGATATTTTCCGGTAATCAGGGCAGCCCGGGTAGGACTGGAAACAGCTCCATTGGAGTGATAATCTGTAAATTTCAGACCTTCAACTGCCAGTAGATCAATATTGGGAGTATTGATGATGTCACTTCCATAACATCCCAGATCATTATATCCAAGGTCATCAGCCATGATTATGATAATATTGGGAGGCGTATCAGAGGTTTTTGATTTGTTAGCAGAAGGATTACAAGCAGAGACTCCGGTTAAGAGTCCTGTGAGTCCAGCAATGGCTATATTCTTAGTTTGAATATGCATCTTAGAATTATATTAATAAACAATGAGTTCCTTCATCTGTTTTTTAATATCATCGTACTTACTGTCATTTGCCAGATTATTATATTCAAGTTTATCCTCAAGTTCATTGTAAAGTTCTTCACCCTTATTTCCTTCATCCCATATTGTGTATCGCCACTCCTTAGTTTTGACAGATCTGCCAATCATTCCGTTCCGTCTAACTATAACATTTGTAAATTCCCGAAAAGGTAATTCCGGATTTTCCAGTACTTTTTTGAAACTTTCGCCTTCCAGATAGTCTGGAATATTTTCCAATTCACAAACATCGGCCAGTGTTGGATAGAAGTCGATAAATTCCATCATAGCATCAGTTTTAGTACCAGCAACATCACCTTCTGTTGGTACGATAATCAGAGGTGCATTATGGCCCTTTTCATAGATAGTTACTTTATTCCACCAGTTGTGTTCACCAAGATGATAACCGTGGTCTCCAAAAAATACTATGATGGTATTTTCTGCCAAACCTTCTTCTTCCAGAGCATCTATTACTTTTCCAAGCTGAGCATCCATAAAACTTGTGCAAGCATAATATGAACGCAGGAATTCGCGTTTATCCTGATCGGTAAATTTATTAAAAGTTTTCGTTTCACCAGGAAGGGTGTGGGAGTAGGGTGGTGTCCATCCCTCAGGTAATTCCGGTGGATCGCAATCTTCCAGTGAGTAGAGATCAAAATACTTTTTGGGTGCATGGAATGGATCATGAGGTTTGGCAAAGCCTAAGGCAAGAAAGAATGGTTTATCATGATCTGATTTAATAAATTCAATGGCTTTGGCAGCATTTTGGCCATCTTGCTGATCCATATCGCCACCTTCGGTAATCTTCCAGTTACACCATTTTAATTTATCATCCGTCATATTTCTACCAACTCCCTGTTTACCCAATTCTGTTGCCTTGAATTTATGAATTTCATCCCAGGCTTTCTCATCATCGTATTCACCTGCTCTGTGAAATACTTTGCCAATACTCATAGTGTAGTAACCGTTTTGCTTGAATAAATAAGGCATAGTAATTCGGCCATCAAGAACATCCTGAAGGGGAGTTCTGTTATCGAGAACATTAATGGATTCCGGTCTGAGGCTTGTTAAAAATGAAGAACGACTAGGCCCGGATACGGCATAATTGCAATAGGCATGATTGAACTGGATTCCATTTTGTGCAAGTTTATCGATGTTTGGTGTCTGAACAACAGGATGGTCATAACATCCAAGAGTATTATTCAGATCATCAACAACTATAAAAAGAACATTTTTTTTAGGTTCTTTATCTTCAGGACTTCCTCCGGCGCAAGAAATGACTCCTAAACTTAACAAGGAATAATTTATAAATTTTAAGTTCATTTGTTTGATGTTTTTATTTGAAATATTTTATAGTTCAAGATTAAAAATAAAGTTGAGCGATAAATTATATCTTAATATTTGATTAATTAGACGAGTTGCTGGTTACTACTATATAACATGATACTGTTATTTTCAATTTAAAATTGCGGTTTTTGCCCGCACACTGGACTGGTTTCTAGTTTAACTCCTTTTCAGTCGTTGAGCTCGGTTCAGTACTAGTCCCGATACCTAGTGGTTATCTGTTTCTGACCTTTAGGTTGATTGCATCTTTAGAAGAGGCATTGGGCTATTAAAGATAATCTATTATTTATCAATTTTTCAGGCCAGCATTGCAATTCTTACGGAGATATTCAAAACTTTTCAATAGTTCAGATTGCTGATGTTCTATATCAAAGTTTCTTTTATTAATTCCTTCTGCCGGTTTTTCAATTTCCAGAGGGTGGCCAAGTCTTAAAAGTTTTAGAAAATTCACTATTTCAGCTGCAGGAAGATCGGGAAATCCTTTCCAGAACTCAGGTTTCAGGAAAGGAATCGGGCGGGCAGAGTTTGAAATTGATTCTACATGAAGGGGTACACCGGGACATAACGATCTTCAATATTACCGATACGGCATCCTACTATAGGCGAGTCCAGGGCTGAGGCTACACGAAGTCCTTCCTCTAGTAATGCTTCAGCATTTCCATACTTATTAGAAAACTTTGCAGAGTATTTGCTAATGCTTCCGGTTCCAATATAAATGCTGATATCATTAGCTTTAGCCAGGTCGCTTAAGGTTTTGAGGTACCCATCTTCGAGGCTTTCGTAGGGTTGAAAGGAATTTAACAGGACAGAATCCAATTTTTGCTTAATAGCATACTCAATCAACTGGCTTGCATTCAATCTCATAGATCTTAAAGAATGGTTACATAGACCCAGAGGAACTTTTGAACTTTTTGTTTTCTCATTATTGAACATTTCTGCCGAGCAAATAGCTGGAAATGATTGCATTGCCACTACTCCTATACTTGCTAATTTGGCGAAATCGCGTCTTTTCATTGATCTATTATTTATTTTAGTTACTCGTTAAAACTCTCTGATATACATAGGGGCGCTATATGAATTCAATCCATTCGGAATCACCC
>JAGLSB010000338.1 GCA_023135955.1 Bacteroidales bacterium
GCTTGTCCGGAGGCCCCGGATCCTGCTGATGAATTTATTGTAACATCAGGACGGCTAATATAACCGCTACCAGTGTTTGTCACTGTAAAGTCAGTTACAGAATACGACATGGTTACTGTTGCGGATGCCTGATCTCCATAGATTCCATCTCCTACATTATTATAAATAGATATTGATGGAGTACCACTGTATCCACTACCAGATTCAACTACATCTATAGATGTTACCCGTCCGTCTACCAAATTGGCAACTACTTCTGCTTGAGTTCCCATAGGGTTATTAGGTGCAGAAACAGCCAACAATGGTGGTTGTGTATATCCTGTACCAACTGTGTTTATGTCAACCGACATAATTCCTGACTCACCAACTTCTGCAGTAGCACTAGCATTTAAATCAGGAGCTGCTGCTACCGAACCATCAGGATCAGAAAATTCAGCATATGCACCAGGAACATCGGGAATATTACTTACTGAGTAACCGGAACTAAAATAAGTGCGAACACTTTGTACTCCGGTAACCCGCTCGCTATTTAATTCATTTAATAAAATAGACTGATCGACTGCGTATTCCGATACTTCAAGTTCAACCTCAAGCCCGGCTGGGGTTGATGGAACGACAAGAGAATATACTCCGCTTGCATCAGTTACATCTGTACTCTGTGTACCATGATAAACAGATGATAATATCGTACCATTTAAATTATCACAATCATCGCAATACATATAAAGATTTTCAGGCTGAATGTTTGCAAGAACATTTATTCCTGCCAACTTTTCTTTTTCTTTATTTGTTAAATCAGAATTTAAGGTAACAACCCCTTCAATAGTAGCAAGGTTATCTGTTGTTGAATAAACCGGGACCATTGTTGCCATATTCCGCAGAACGTTGTAAAAGGTGTCGGTACCGCTATCCGAAACAATCATTGCTTCTACACCCGCTACAAAATCGACACTGGTAAAACCAGGAGCTGTAACAGTTACTGCTAAATTACCGACACGTAAATCGGGAAATACAACCATCCCATTTTCAGTTGTTGTATCACTTTCAATTACACCATGCTGAGCAATTGTAACAACTGCCCCGCTAACGCTTGAGATGGCTTTTTTTCCTTCTGTAGCATCACTCATATTCACAACATTTACTGTGTAATGAATAACGCCTGCCATTCTTTGAAGAGAGTCTCTTAAATTTGCCAGCGAATCTGTTAATTCAGATAATTCTAACATATCGCCTTGCGCTTCAATAGCTTTTTCCACTGTGAACTCGTCACGTTCACAAGAAAATACAATTAATACCCCGGCTACTAATAAGAAGAGGGGGTTTAAGATCCATTTTTTCATACGCTAGATAGTTTTATTGTTAAGGGAAATTTGTAAGCATTATAAAAAACAAACTCAATTTTATTTCTTAAAAAGAATCAAAATCTATATAAAGATAAATTTTTTTTTGACTTTGCCAAAAATAACCCTCATATTCTTTGCATATCTCGATACTTTTATAACTTTCAGATTATAAATATTATAACTTTAGGTATTTCACTTATATTGGGCGTTAAAAGCTTATTTATAGTATGCCATACGGGAAAATATAATAATAATTTTATGTGCTAAAACCAACTTTCAAATTAACAGTTGTTATGGATTAAAAGCCTAGTTTAATCCTGTGCAGGATACATTTTAAGGCAATTATATAACTATTGGTGGAATTACCTGATCGAAGCTTTCAAATTGCAAGTTATAAAGTATAACTACTTTTTGTAAATTATACTTTTCATTTCAATTTAGAATTTGATAGAGCATATATATTTTAAGTGAGGGCACTACAACAAAAAGTTAATTTTACTATATTTATGGAGCACTGTTGATCAACCTGAATACAAATAACCTGTGTTAGTATTACTGATTGTGACCACAAACAATAAATTTGCAAGAAAATGAATGATAATTTACGTCTTATAATTCGCCGTACCATAGGGGCATTAATTTGTGTATTTGAATTTTCCCTATTAATGGTCAAAGGGCAGGCCGAAGAAACTCCTCCTAATATCATTTTCATCATTAGTGATCAGATGAGGGGAGATGCCATGTACCTTTGATCTGGTATGCTCCCGGGCGAATTAAAGATGGACTGGAGGCTGAAAATATAAGCCAGAGTGCTGATATTTTTCCGACTTTACTAGACTTTGCTAAGATTGAAATACCATCCGGACTGGTTGGCCGTTCACTTCGCGGTGTTCTTGAGGGAGAAGAACTGCACAACGATGATCGCTTTATTATAGCCTCGGCATCCTACAGTGAATTACCAGAAGACTACTGGCTCAACCCTGAACCATATTTCAATAAGGATAGTGAAGTTCCTTTTCACACAAGGGTTGAAAAACTTACCTGGCAAGACGAACACCAGACATATATGGTCAGGGACTTGAATTGGAAACTGATTATCAGCGATACGGATGAACCTGAGCTATATTTTATGGACGGTGGACATGTAGAACGGGAAAATCTCTATGGCAAACCGGAGTATGAGAAAAAATATCTGGAACTAATGAAAGAACTCAATTCTGTTCTTAAGAAAACTATAACTAAATAAATGCATAGAAACTTATCCTTCATCACGATTACGTTGGAAAAATCCCTCCTTTTTACAAAGAATATTTCTTAACTATTGCCTAATTGCCTATATAATTCCTGAGCTATGTCATATACATCATTAGAAAACTCGTCATCAGTCTTTCTTCTGTTATTGAATGATTTGTAATCCGGAAGATCAGAAGCTATTTCTATTTTCTTAAGTATGGTTTCAATTGTTTCTTTTGGATTTTTACAGTATGAGTTGTAATTGATTAAGACTGTATTGGGATGACTAATAGTTAAAACATATCTATAATAGTTTATCCAGATTTTTAACCAAAAGTCCATTTTCTCTTTATCATCATAATTGTTCTCTTCTGAGTTGCTGAATACAAATGGTTTTTGATTCAAACCAAACTCATGGTGCCCTAACCAGTTCATATATTCTAGCACAAACGGATCTTCTTTTTGAAGTTTCTTATAATCACTGTGTTTCTCCAATAATGATGCAGCATGTGTTAAGGGATCACGATACAATATCACCATTACAAAATCATTATTAAACTTCCTTAAAGATTTGTATCGCAATAAAAAATTGTTGTTTTTTGCCAGATATATCTTACTATTATCAAGCTTAATAATACTTTGGTAATCCAGATAATCAATATAATCTTCCTGTGATATTGAATATTCTGATAAATATAAATCTTCTACAAAGGAGTCATTTGCTTTTACTTTAAAAAAGAACTCTTCAAGAGCTTCGTTTGAATCCAGGCCTATCATCATCCCATCTTTGTGACTTCGTTCTATAAGTTTTTTGCTTTTTGGTTTGTAGAATCTTGCCCAAAAGTTCGGACACATCAGAAAAGGCATATTTGCGTAATTTAGTGAAACAAAATCACTGATTTTGGATAAATCAGTCATTAAACTGGTTGTTCCGGCTCTGGCTAGTCCTGAAATAATAACAAAGTCATTTCTCTTTTTAATATTCTTCCTGGTGATCTTCTTTGATTCCTGTTTGAATAATCTATAAGCAATATTGTAATTATTCAAAGCCAGCCTGTGTAATAATTGGGATAGTTCAGAATAACTGTAATTAGTCTTTTTTTCAAGAGGCAGAAAAAAAGCTACTGTTGCTCCTAAAGAAATAGATAGTATTGAATAAAATGAAGAAGAATCCAGATTGTTATTATCTGCTCGCGTTATTAAATAATAGATTATAACCGGAATGCTGCCAGAAGCAAATGCAATAATGACAGCAAACAGCATTTTTATAAGTGAAATTACCAGGTTCCTGGTGCTTTTCTGAACTAGCTTAATTTTCGCTTCTTCATCAATATCCGATAATAGTTTATCTACTAATGCAACACTATTTTCTGCTAAAGTATAAAAAGCAAACCTTTTAAGGCGAATTATAAAGGCTATCAAAAAAAAGCTTATGAACAATACTGAATAATATAGCATTATTTCTTTTTCATCTTTTTAAAGAAATGCCTGATCTTCAGCCAGAAAATATAAGCAAATGCAAATATTACAATGCCTCCTATAATAAATATTAGGATGATTGCCCCAACACCAAGTCCGGGCCCTATGTATAATATATCAATCATTTTTCTTAATTACTCTATTCCAATTTGGCAAATGATGGTATCCTTCATGTTGTGATTTTAAAACATTTTTATATAAAATACTATCATCTTTTATAATCCAGATCAACCCGGTATTTTGCTCTTCAACAAAATATGTTGAAGGGTCTGTAAATTCCATAAGGCCTTCAGTATAAGTGAAAATTTTATTTGCTCTGAAAACGGAATCTCCAATAAATGACAAACTATCGTTGCCAAAATCATAACGTACAATATTTGAGTAAAAATCACCTGCAATTTCAAGCCTGCTTGAGTCTTCTGGAGGTGGTTTACTGTCGTCAGAAAACACTGTATAATAGTTATTATTAAATATCACCAGAGTGCTGTCATTTAAAAAATCAACATCGTGCTGACTAACGAATGGCCCTTCAAGAATATCCATCACTTTGTTTGTTGAAGGTCTGTAATGCATTATAAATGAGGGATTTTTTGCACTAATGAATAAATCTCCTTCTTTATAATAGTGTGTTGACTTAAGTGCCGGTTCAATATCATTAATATGAAGTGGATCACTAATATTTGCCGATTTTATTAGGTAATTGGAAAGGTTGTTCTCAGTTAGTATTTTGGTTATCGAATTGTGATATAGTATTCTGCCGGTTTCAGCATCGACCTTAGTTATATAATCATCTTTAAAAAAAATACTTTTGCGATTAAGTTTATATACTCCAGTTGCATAATGCACAGGCTCCCAAGAACATATCCAGATATCTCCGTTGCTATCCAGGTTCATGGAGTGGTGGGCATAAACACTATCCTGTTTCCATATTATATTTTTGAGGGAATCAATCCTTCTTATGCCTGAAACACCATCGAATGAGTAAACAAGTGATTTTTCAGGAAAAACTAAAGGGTTTATTATCCTGATATGTTCCATATATGGATTATCAACTGTCCATTTATGTAGTACTGAATCATTTTTTAGGTTAAACAATACAATCGATCGTGAATCGCTTGTGTCGGAATATGTTGACAATATAATAAAGTCAGAATCAAGATTGTTTATAGATTTAAAATCCTCAGGTGTAGGGAGAAATGTTTTTGGCAGGGTTTTAACCTCTTCAATGGATTGTGAAAAAAGGTCAGGGAAAGAATACATGAATTTCACAGGCTCTGTTAAAAACCCAAATTTTTTATCTCCTGTTGAAATGTGGACAGCAATCCAGCCAAATATGGAAAGGGTAAATAAAAAGATAACTATTAAGGAAAATGTTTTAAGTACTTTCATATTAAAAATCACCAAAAATTTAATGAGAAACAAAAATATAAATAAATTCCAGATTCTAAATATCGTCTGAGATTAATAAATCAGTTATAACCAACTCACTCAACTTATAAAGGAGGGTTTTCATAAAAACATTATGAAACAATTCTCCTTGCATATATTGGGATGTTTCATAAATATAAGAATTATATTTAATTTGATCCTTCATACGGAATAATTGATTTCCAATGCAGAAGATACAGATGAAAATACTTGTGAAACAATATGTCAAATCATTCTTTGTTATTTATACTTGACATCTAGTTACTTTTTTGTATTTTTGTATTTTACACTTTACATATATGAATAAATTTATTACAAGAGAAATATACCTGGAAAAAATAAAATCCTTTATTGGAAAAGAATTGATAAAGGTAATTACAGGGCAAAGAAGAGTTGGAAAATCTTATCTTATCTATCAAGTAATAGAAGAGATAAAAAAGATAGATCCAAATGCGCAAATAATATATATCAATCGAGAATTGTATGAATTTTCAGGAATAAATAGCCATGAAGAACTTTACAGTTTTGTAAAGTCTAATTACAATAAAAAGCATAATAATTATCTTTTCATCGATGAGATACAGACAATAAGCAATTTTGAATATGCAATTCGAAGTCTACTTGCCGAAGGATGTTTTGACATATACATAACAGGATCTAATGCTGATCTACTCTCTGGCGATCTTGCCACTCATCTTGGAGGCAGATATATTGAGATTACTGTATACCCATTGGATTTTAAGGAGTTTTTATTATTTCATGAATTAAAAGCTGATAATAATAGTCTAAATAAATATTTACGCATTGGTGGCCTTCCCTACTTGAAGAATCTTCCCATGGATGAGGAAGTTATGTTTGAATATTTGATGAATATATATCAATCCATTTTATACAGGGATGTTATCAGCAGATTTGAGCTTAGAAATGTTTCTTTTCTAAATAAATTAATTAGTTATCTGGCTGCCAATACTGGAACTCTTTTTTCTGCCCGAAATATCAATAACTACCTGAAATCACAAAAAATAGCAATTTCTGTTCCTGTAATTATCAGTTATCTAGATTTTTTGAACAAAGCCTTTTTTACAATAAAAGTTAACCGCTCTGATATCCAGGGAAAAAGAATTTTTGAAATCGGAGAGAAACACTACTTTAATGATATAGGTATCCGAAATGCAATTGTTGGTTTTAACCCTGCAGATCTGGGGTTAATCATGGAAAATATTGTATTCAATCATCTAAACACCAGGGGATATAAGATTTATACAGGTAAATCAGGCGAAAAGGAAATTGATTTTGTCGCACTG
>JAGLSB010000339.1 GCA_023135955.1 Bacteroidales bacterium
GCCAGAGATCCAGAAAGCGGATTGTTATGTCATGCATGGGACGAAAGTAAAGAGCAGCAATGGGCTGATAAAACAACAGGCCTGTCTGAACACTTTTGGGGCAGAGGTATGGGATGGTATGGAATGGAACTGGTAGATTTACTGGATTATCTCGATGAAAATTCAAGAAAAGATGAAGTTATTGATATCGTAAAAAGATTTGCAGAAGCAATAGTTAAGGTACAGGATGAAGAATCAGGAGTTTGGTATCAGGTACTTGATCAGGGAACCAGGGAAGGAAATTATCTCGAGGGATCTGTAAGTTCAATGTTTACCTATTTCCTTTTAAAAGCAACGAAAAAAGGATATATCGACGAAAGTTATTTAGAAATAGCAAAAATTGCCTATCAGGGAATTCTTGATAACTTAATTATCGTGAGGGAAGATGGGGGAGTGCTCCTTTCACCTGTATGTGCTGTTGCCGGACTTGGGGGAAACCCTTACAGAGATGGAAGCTATGAATATTATATAAATGAAGAGAAAAGGGATAATGATCCTAAAGGCGTTGGACCATTTATAATGGCTAGTTTACTTTATGAAGAACTTTAAATAATCGTCATAATAATTAACACTTAACCTAAATCTAAAAGTTTAATTATTTGACATATTGGATATTGTATTATGTATAATTCATCTTTTTGATACTCTGTGCTAATGAATCCTCTAATAGATTTTTTATGAAACATTTCCTCTTTCTAACAATATTAGTGTCTGTAAGCTTCGGCTTTATGATTTCTGAGGAAACAGATATCAGATTCCACAACTATACAGAAAGTGGAAAGGAATGGCTCAATAGTAAGGCAACGGACAATGCTGAATCATATATTACTCCAAAGTTTGGTGAAAACTTAATGCAGGAGAAAAATATAATTGCCACCAGGAAAGATGAAAATATATTTAATAAACTCTATAGCTCAGCGGGAGAGTCAGTTTTTTTTGATGATTGCACCCAGGACTGGACCAAAAACTGGTCTCTGGACGGGAAAGTAGGATATGTTGAAAACAGTGATGAAGGAATGGCGTTATATGCCGGATCTGAGATTAAAGATAATACTCATCATGTCGTTTTGTGGACAAAGCAATCTTTTTCCGGAGATCTTTTAATAGAATATGACTATACAAGGATTGATAAGCGGGATAGACAAGTAAATATAATTTACATTCAAGCAACAGGTTGTGAAGTAGGTGAGTACAGCAAAGATATTTTTCAATGGAATGAATTAAGAGAAGAGCCTGCTATGAATTGCTATTACGATAATATGAATGTACTTCATATAAGTTATGCGGCACTTTCAGCGGAAGGTGATTATATCCGGGCACGTCGCTATCGTCCTGATTTTAATGACAAAATGAATGGGACAGATTTGGGCTCACAATATAATACCGGATTCTTTAATACTGGCATCAAACATCATATTACTATAATTAAAAAGGGATATGATCTATATATGAAAGTTTCAAATGATGAGAAAACAATGCTTTATAAATGGAATTATAAAGATCATCCAGCGATTATTGAGGGTCCGGTTGGATTAAGACAAATGTTCTCCAGATCGGCTTTGTATAAGAATTTTACTGTTAAACAAATAACCAGCAACCATAAAACAAAAAGATAAGAAAATAAATAATGAAAAAATCAATTCATCTACTGGCCGTTTCTGCTCTTGTTTTGCCTGCTCAATTTTCATGCACTGGAGGAAATAAGAAGCATGATCAAGCAGAAAATAATCAGGAACCACCAAACATAATAATTATTCTAGCTGACGATATGGGATATTCAGATCTCGGTTGTTACGGGGGAGAGATCAATACTCCAAATCTTGATAAACTGGCCGCCGAGGGTATCCTTTTTACGCAATTTTATAATGCTGCACGTTGTTGTCCTACTCGTGCTTCTCTATTAACAGGACTATATCCACATCAGGCAGGCATGGGTGGGATGGTGAAAAAACCTGGCTCCCGACCTGAAGGTGCCTACCAGGGATACCTGAGTAATAAGTCTGTTACTATTGCCGAAGTACTTAAATCAGTAGATTATTATACTGCTGCCTCAGGCAAATGGCATGTTGGGGAAGAACGTCCGCACTGGCCAGTAGACCGTGGATTTGATAATTATTATGGATTAATTAGTGGTGCTGCAAATTATTTCGATATCACAAAAGGGAAAAATGCTGGTGTTAAAAGGCATTTCGCCATAGACAGCACAGAATATTTGCCTGAAGAAGAGGATTTCTACCTGACAGATGCTTTTACTGAAAATGCAGTTAAATTCTTACAGAATGCTGAGATCAATGATAAGCCTTTCTTTCTATATCTGCCATATACTGCACCTCATTGGCCCTTGCACGCCAGACAGGAAGATATAGAAAAATATAAAGGCAAATTCATGAAAGGTTGGGATGAGCTGAGAGATGAACGATACGACAGAATGGTAAGAATGGGTATTATTGACAAGAACTGGCCTCTTAGCGATCGAGATCCAAAGGTAATGGCCTGGCATGAATTAAGCGAAGAGCAAAAAGAAAAAAGCGACTTGCTTATGGCTATCTATGCTGCTCAGGTCGATAGAATGGATCAGGGAATAGGTAAAGTATTATCACAACTTGAAGCTATGAACGAAAGTGAAAATACGCTTATCTTCTTTTTGGCTGATAACGGTGGTTGCGAGGAGAATGCAGTACTTGGGTCCGACTTTTGGGGGAATTTCTGGGATGGTGATGCCGTACCAGGATCAGGAGAATCCTATCATAGTTATGGTGCCGCATGGGCAAACCTGAGTAATGCGCCATTTCGTCAGTATAAGAAAAGGATACATGAAGGCGGTATAGCAACCCCTTTTATTGTAAATTGGCCTAATAAAATTTCTGCAAAGAGTAGTATTAATCATCAACCCGGTCATATCATCGATATCATGGCCACTATTGTTGATATAACGAATATTGATTATCCAAAAACATTTAATGAGAATGAAATAATTCCATTAGCAGGAAAATCAATGCTGCCTTTAATTGAGGGTGAAAAACAAATAGATAATGATATTTTTTATTGGGAACATATTGGGAACCGGGCAGTACGACAGGGTGACTGGAAACTTGTAGCCAAAGATGGTGAGCCCTGGGAACTTTATAATTTGTCACAGGATAGAACAGAAATGAATGATTTAATAGAAAGTGAGACGGAATTAGCAGCTGAATTGAAACTAGCCTATGAGGAATGGGCTGAAGAGTTGGAGGTTAAATAAACTAAAATAAAGATAAAATGAGCAAGAAAATTTCATTGTTAATCTTAGTTCTAAGTTTAATTGGAAAGTCTTTTGCACAACCTGATTTAAATATAGACCCGAAATCTGTTACAATTGATCGTGACGGGAAATTATTTTTCTATATACCTTCTGATAATGAATTCAAAGGAAAATTAAACCCAACGAATCCGGTAATTCAAAGACAAAGAAAAGATACTCCGGGTCTAATTCAGGAAGCGCTATAGATAAAATATCATTGGTTTCCAGTAAAAATTGAGAAGACATCAATTATAAATATCAAGTATTAATCCTAAACCATTGATAAAAAATTTAAAACTTGAAATAATGAAAATTAGACTATTAAGTTTTTTCCTGATCTTTTCAGCTCAGGTTTGGAGTCAGGAGCCGGATTGCATTGGAACTTCCGAAGATAAAAGGCAGTTTAATGAACTCATTAATTCTGATTGGGAACTAGTATTTTCTGACGATTGTACACAGGAATGGACAGAGAAGTGGATTCTTGATGGCAATGTAGGCCATGTTGAAAACAGTAATAAAAGAATGTCAATACATGCAGATCCTGAAATTAATAATAATGCTCATTTATGGACGAAAAAATCATTTACCGGTGATCTTTTAATTGAATATGACTACAGATTAGATACCTGTGATGCACAGGTAAATATTATTCAGGCACAGGATAAACAACCAGCCTTTCCCGGAGCTGAAGGATATGGTATGTATGCCACAGGAGGTCGCGGCGGAGATATTGATTCAGTTACCATTCAGTGGTGTATGATTACTGAGAGTCTGAAAAATTCTCATCATCATAAGGGGTCACATGGTTACGGCGAAATAATTGGTGCCTTAAGACAAACAGTCCACCACAACTTATATGTACATCATAGTTCCCGAAGTCCGAAAATTAGTGGACGAAGGCATTGTAAAGTGGATTTTAGAAACAACGTTATTTACAATTGGGGTTTAAATAACTGCTATGATGGTGCCAAGTCTCATATTAACTGGGTCAACAATTACTATAAAGCAGGACCGGGAACTGCAACAAGAGTCCGTGACAGAATATTTAATTTGAGTGATGCCTTAGTTGATCCGGTAAATGCAGGTTGGGAGAAGTCAAATACTTATAAAACTTCACTCTATGCTGAAGGCAATTATGTAGATGGCTTTCCTGGAATCACGGAAGATAATTGGAGTGGAGGTATAGATTTTACCGAGGGTGCTAATGAAGAAAATAATCGTGCCTATACAGCTTTTGATTTCCCTGCTATAACTGAACAAACTGCAAAGGAGACTTACCCAATTGTAGTTGCTAATGCAGGAGCATCACTGGTTAGAGATGCAATTGATAAAAGAATAGCGAATGAGGTTCTTACAGGAACTACAACCTATAAAGGTTCAATAAGTGGTACTCCCGGAATTATTGATTCTCAGAATGACGTTGGCGGATTGCCTGAATTATCAACACTCTCAGCTCCAAAAGATAAAGATCAGGATGGAATGCCTGATGACTGGGAGAAGAAAAATGGATTAAACCCTAAGGATCCTAAAGATGGTAATGAAGATAAAGATGGAGATGGTTTTACAAACCTTGAAGAATATATGAATTCAATCGTTTCTTATTAATCTGGACACCGATGTATACAAAACTTAAGAACCTAAATATGAGAAATTTATTAATTATTATGTTCTTACTGACTGGCCTTACAGCTTGCAATACTGAACATGCAGATATTAAAGACGGATGGAAAGAAATGGGTGGAATCCTCGAGAGAATCCAAGCTCCTGAATTTCCTGACAGGCAATTTTATGTTACTGATTTTGGAGCAAAAGATAATGGTGAAATTTGTACCGATGCTTTCCGAAAAGCAATTGAAACTTGTCATGAAGCCGAAGGAGGGAGAGTTGTTGTGTCTGCAGGGACTTATTTAACTGGAGCTATACATTTGTTAAGCAATGTTGAATTGCATGTTGAAGAGGACGCCACGATTTTATTCAGTACAAATCCAAAAGATTATCTGCCTGTCGTACATACACGCTTTGAAGGTATGGAATTGTATAACTATTCACCTCTGATTTATGCCTATAAACAAGAAAATATTGCTATAACGGGTAAAGGGCTTTTAGACGGACAAGCTTCCATCCGAAATTGGTGGGCATGGAAAAGAAACAGTGTGGAATTAATGGAACAAGGAAGACCATCACAAAAACATCCCGATAATGTGCCTCGACTTTTAGAATTAATGAATAATGATGTCCCG
>JAGLSB010000034.1 GCA_023135955.1 Bacteroidales bacterium
TAAATTTTTGTCCACCTGGATAACCGGAATGACTTACGTATTGTTTTTGAGTCATTTTATTTCCAGTCAATTTAATTTGGCTAGCATTTATTACGATTACATTATCCCCACAATCAACATGTGGAGTAAAAGAAGGTTTGTTTTTACCTCTTAAAATTTTCGCAACTTTTGAAGCTAGTCGGCCTAATACCTCGTCTTTTGCGTCAACAAGAATCCATTCTTTTTGAACGGTTGCTTTGTTGGCTGATACTGTTTTGTAACTTAATGTATCCACCTTTATTCTGTTTTTTTTAATTAAAAATCTCAGATTACCCTGAAAAATATGGACTGCAAAAGTACAATTATTTTTGTCAATTTAACAACTTATGAACAATATTTTTATTTTGCGCCAAAACTGCTGATAGAAAGACAAATAAATTCAGGATTGGAGTAGGATAAGATAATATTGGATTTGAATGAAAAAAATAATCTGAAATTCCTTTCTCAATTAAAATTTTTGCACTTTTACTACCAGATTTATAATGAAATGAACCTTCAAATAAGCTATAATTCCCGGTCTATATATTATTACGCAGTTATTCTTCTTGCAGCAAGCCTGCCTTTGTCGATATACATGACAAGTGTAGCAGAACTTGCATTATTAGCAAACTGGCTATTTGAAGGTAAGTTTTCTCAGAAATGGGAGATGCTTAAGAGACGAAAGTCTGTAATTTTTCTTTGTAGCTTATACTTTCTGCATATTCTTGGTCTCATTTATACCGAGTCTTTTAATTTCGGATATGCATTTCACGATCTTAAGATAAAGTTACCCTTACTTATTTTGCCTATAATTTTTGCCAGCTCGCCCGCTTTTACGGAAAAGCAATTTAAGTTGATATTAATTCTTTTTGTATTAGCTACCCTTAGTTCGAGTCTTATCAGCTTTATGGTTTTCATTGGTATTATTCCATTTGAGTATTATGATTTTCGTGAAATATCTATTTTTATTTCCCATATCAGGTTGGCCTTAATGGTGAATCTGTCTATTTTTATTTTGCTCTATTATATTTTTCAAAAGGACAAGGACTACCGTTTAAGTTTTCCTTGGAATACACTATCTGCAGCAGGAATATTGTGGTTCGTTTTTTTTCTGATTTTACTTAAATCATTAACAGGTCTACTAATCCTAACTTCTCTGGTATTATTGCTTGCATGGTTTTTTTCCTCCCGCATTGAGGAAGTTGCTCCAGGATTCATTATTAAAGTTCTGATTATTACAATTCCGCTAATAATAGTCTCTTATATTGCGAAAAGTATCGATAAATTTTATGTTACTGAGGAAGTGAATTTTTCAGAACTTGATGAAAAAAGTTCCCTGGGAAATGAATATTACCACGATACTATTCAACAGGCAAGAGAAAACGGAAATTATGTCTGGATATATATTTGTGAAAAGGAATTAAGGTCTGAATGGGATGAAGTAAGTACCCTTCCATACGATAGTCTCGATAATAAAAGACAGAAACTGAAATACACTCTGATCAGATATCTAACTTCTCTTGGGGAAAGAAAAGATGCAGGTGGTGTTCAAACGCTCTCAAAGAAAGATATTACCGCCATTGAAAATGGAATTGCAAATCATATTTTCTGTGAGAAATACAGTTTATATCCAAGGATTTATGAAATTATCTGGGAAATTGATGGCTATAGAAGGGGAGGAGATCCTAGCGGACATTCTGTAGCCCAAAGATTTGCATATTTAAAGGCAGGTGGAGAAATTATTCGCAATAATTTATTAATTGGGGTTGGAACCGGCGATGTTCAGTATTCATTTAATCAGCAATATGAAGTATCCGATTCTCAACTGGCAAAAAACTACAGAAGAAGAGCACATAACCAGTTTGTTACAATATTATTGACCTTTGGAATAGTCGGATTTATTATTTCCATATTTGCTTTTTTTGCACCATTCATCATCGAACGAAAATGGCATGATTATCTTTTTATAGTCTTTTTCATTATTGCTATGATATCGATGTTGAATGAAGATACTCTAGAAACTCAAACTGGAGTTTCCTTTTTCATATTTTTTTATGCGCTTCTTATGTTTGCCCGGGAAAAGAAGGGGTAATGTGGTAATGTACTGGTTCCGAATTTCTTGCGTTAGTGTGCTGTTGAGACGCACGGCCGTGCGTCTGGTTACTTGTGATATAGGTTCCGCTCTCAGTACCAGTCCCCAGCCCTAATCTTTTCGGTTAACAGAACTGACGTAAATATAAATTAGGGCTGAAAGCCCAAATAAATTCAGCCCATGGCAACGCCATGGGTAAATAAATCACACACCAAACCTGCGCCCTGAAAGGGCAATTTAATAAATTAATAATTATCGGAAAATCATTTTCAAAATCATTGGAGGAAATTAATTTGCCCTTTCCAGGGCGAAAAAATAAACATTGACTCCTATACCCAAGGCGTTGCCTTGGGCTGAATTAAGCTGTCCCGATGTACATCGGGACGAAAAACAAACCATAAAATTTACAAAAATTTTCCTGTTTTCCATTACTGTTTTCAGAGTTCCATCACCATTTTAATAATGTACATTAGTAAAATCAAGACTTTTGGAGACTGTTTTTCAATTGTGGGGATAACAGGAGCCCCCCGATCCCAATCTTTTTATCTGGACAGATAAAGTGTATAAATACCTTAAGTAAATTTGCAAATTCTTTCCTTAACTTTGCACTGCATTATAAATTAAGGTAGAGTATATAAAAGATGGACAAAAAACTATTAAAGCAAGCAATTGAGCTTGCAAAAGCAAATGTCGAAGATGGAGGTGGTCCTTTTGGTGCTATAATAGTAAAAGAGGGTGTTATTATTTCAAGCGCTGCCAATAAGGTTACTCAGAAGAATGATCCAACAGCTCATGCTGAAGTGTTGGCAATTCGTCAGGCTGCTGAGAAATTGGGAACCTGGAATCTTGAAGGCTGCGAACTTTATACTTCCTGCGAACCTTGTCCGATGTGTATGGGGGCAGTTTATTGGGCTCATCTCGATAAAGTATATTATGCCTCAGGACACGAAGATGCAAGAAAAGCAGGCTTTGATGATTCTGAGATATATTCTGAAATGAAAAAAGATGTTAAAGATCGAAAATTATCTATGCATCAGGAAATGAGGGCTGAAGGAAATGAAGCTTTCGCAAAATGGATGGAGAAGGTGGACAGGGAGGAATATTAGGGGTAGGTGAGGGAAGTGAGTGATAGTGAGTGATAGTGAGTATTAGTAGGAGGAAGAAGGAGGACGATGGAACATAGAAAATGGTGGCACTATGCAAATTATGGAGGAGGATTACAATTTGTTTGAAGAAACAATTGATTAATTTAATATTAGAAGGACATTGCTAAATCGGATAGAATCTCACATCAATTAATATCTGGAAATTAAGGTGACTATATGAACCGGATTTATGAATCATTTTATACCAGAGATGTGCTTGAAGTGGCTCCTGATCTTCTGGGGAAAAAGCTTTGTGTTTATTCAGTTGGAAAGAAGGAGTCTTTTATTATTTCAGAAGTTGAAGCATACAGAGGAGTGGAAGATTCTGCTTGTCATGCATCTAAAGGACGAACACCAAGGACAGAAGTAATGTATAAAAAGGGCGGGGTAATTTATGTTTATCTAATTTACGGAGTGCATTGGATGTTTAATATAGTAACAGCTGAATTGGATGTGCCTCAGGCTGTATTAATACGTGGATTGAGAAGTATCAATGGACCAGGACGGATAACAAATAAATTAAACATTGAAAAATCATTTAATGGTGAATCTTTAATAAGTTCTCAAAGAATATGGTTGGAAGATGGGGAAAAACCTGATGAAATTTTTACTTCACCCAGAATTGGTATCGATTATGCTGGGGAACCATGGACAAGCAAAGCGTGGAGATATTTTATTTAAATCAGTAAGACTTTAATTTTGAGAAGCAAAATTATTTAGTCGAATATATGCTGAACTTGTTTCAGTACTGATCCCGCGAAGTCGAGGGACCTCATGAGTTATATTTCCATCAGCTTACTGCGAGATAGTTAATTTAAGCCAATTCCCTCATTCACAACCAAATAAAGGCCATAGCTATATTGAAATTTATTTATCCCAATATCATAATAGCCTTCAAAACGCAGACTAAATGCGCTTTTCTCTGTGATTTTTTTTCCAATTCCCGCTTTGAATAAAATCATGTTTTTTGTATCCTCTGAATTAAAATCACCTGCAAACATTAAGGGATTCCCATGAACTGATTCCCAGTTTTTTGCATGAAAATATCCAATAGAAGTAGCCAATATTGATTTGGAAACTTCTGTTCCTAAATAAAATGCGGCTCCGCTTTCCTGACTTTCAATATCTTTTTCAAGAAAAATCAGACTCGCAAAATTCAAACTATCTAAAATAGTCATATCTGATTTTCGGGAATATTCAATTCCTGTTGAAAAGTCTGCAATGGTTTCTACTGGCTGATTATTAAAATTTATCTGTCCACCTTTATGATTTGCAATAAAATATAAAGGAATTCTGAGTTCATAACTTTCCTTTTTCAGAAGATTGTAACTCACGTGAGTTCCAAAACTGAATTCTTCACGAAAAGGATCTCCGAATTCAATAAATTTTTCCCAGTCGAGCCAGGTCTGAACATATATATTCTCATTATTAAACCTAATATTGGCACCATTATTTACAAGTTTTGTAAAATTTAATTCTCTGGCATACAATGCTTCAGGTAATAAAAAATTGTCGCCGCCATTGTAACTCCCAAGGAGAATTTCCAGATTCTCCATTGGCTTATACATAATACTTAGCATCGGAAATTTCTCATTGAAACCCTCTTCACCATTATATCTTAACAAATGAGCTCCTGCCCCAATTCGAAGATCATCACTTATGGAATATATCAGCGATGGTTGAATATAATTTCCGGTTAAAGTATAACCTTCAACATCGGTTCCAAAAAATTCATTGTTGTGAAAGAATCCTGCTGCATTGAGATTCAGCATTAATTTTTCTGAATCAACAGATTTTTCAATGGAAGTATTAAAATATTCCGAATGAAACTGGGAGAATAGAGTCGTCCACTTCAAGAGGAAGCTTATTAATATAATCGGTAGTATATGCTTTTTCATTATAGCTTTAAGTTTCAGGTTTGAAGAGGTTTCAGGTTTGAAGAGGTTTCAGGTTGTCAACTTCAAACCTCTTCAAACTTCTTCAAACTTCTTCAAACCTCTTCAAACCTCTTCAATTTAACCAAAATTAACATTTCATTCAAATAAAAAATCACTTTCTATGTTTTATCTTTGCCAGGTTTTGTATATTATTTACTTTTGAGCAAAATTAATAGACTATAAATGAAAACTTTCCGCAAATACAATCTGATTGTTGGCTGGGCATTATTCGTAATTTCAGCTGTTGTTTATTTACTTACAATGGAATCCACCACCAGTTTCTGGGATACCGGTGAATTTATAACTTCATCCTATAAGCTGGAAGTGGGACATCCTCCAGGAGCACCTTTCTTTATGATCCTCGGAAGGTTTTTTACCCTATTTGCCACTAATGTCGAAAATGTTTCTGTTAGTATGAATGTATTGTCTGCCCTGACATCGGCATTTACTATAATGTTTTTGTACTGGACAATAAGTCACCTCGCAAGGAAGATGCTTGTAAGTAATGAAGAGGATTATACAAATGGGAAAATACTTTCGATAATAATAGCTTCGGCAGTTGGTGCATTGGCTTATACATTTTCAGACACCTTTTGGTTTTCGGCCGTTGAAGCCGAAGTTTATGGAACCTCGTCATTGTTTACAGCCTTTGTTTTCTGGGCAATTTTAAAATGGGAGAATATTGCCGATGAACCTCATGCAAATAAATGGATTATACTAATTGCTTATCTCATGGGATTATCAATCGGGGTTCACCTTCTGAATCTCCTTGCAATACCTGCAATCGTATTTGTTGTTTACTTCCGGAAGTATGAAGTAACAAGACGTGGAATAATCATGTCTCTTTTACTTTCTGTTGTTATACTCGGAGTGTTAATGTATATGCTCATACCCGGTATTGTGATGGTCGGCTCATGGCTGGAATTATTGTTTGTAAATAGCTTTGGAATGGCTTATCATAGCGGACTGATTGTATACAGCATTCTTTTGTTTGGCGGGATTGCTTTAGCCATTTATTACACATACAAAAAGAAACTGATTATCTGGAATACCTTAGTAACTATTTTTGCGGTTATTGCCATTGGTTATGCCTCTTATGGTGTAATAATAATACGTTCAAACGCAAATACTCCACTCGATGAAAGTAATCCTGATACCGCTTTTTCACTCCTGCGTTATCTGAATAGGGAACAATATGGAGATACCCCTCTTTTCTACGGAAATTATTTTAACGCGCCAGCAATTGAACTGATAAAAGGTAAGCCCATATATTATAAGGATGATGGGAAATATACTAAAGTTGAAACAAACGATTATAAATTCCACGATGATTTTAAAGGTCTGACGCCAAGAATGTGGAGCGATCAGGCACATCATGTTGAAAAATATCTGTATTGGGCGAAAATGCAGAGATCTGATTTGTATGAAGTAGTTAGAGATGAAAACGGGAGTCCAGTTAGAGGATCTGACGGTCAATACCAATTTGACACAAGCCAACCTCTCGCAAAACCTACATTTACTCAAAACATAAG
>JAGLSB010000340.1 GCA_023135955.1 Bacteroidales bacterium
GTGGACAGCAGCCAATTATATTGCTCCGTGTCCCCTGGCTCTTGGGTATTCAGGCAAATAAAGATGGCATTGCCGTAAGTAAAGGAATAATATGTCTCTACGCCGGGCAAAGTGAATATACTCAAATAGGCATCAAATCCAGTTGGAGAATTATCTTCATCATGATTGCCAATGCAATGATAAACTGGCTCCCTGGCAATAAACTCTTTTCCATATTCAAACCAGTCATCCCAGTCTGACTTAATTGCCCCATCCTCCATAATATCTCCCATAAACAGAGTAAAGTCAGTATCCAGTGCTGCTTCAGAAATAATTTGCCATTGATCCGGGTAGGTTCGGCTATCGCCTAACACTGTGAATGAGAACTTATTGTTTGATGCGTCTGAGGCTGTTTTGAAGGTTCTTTCTTCTGTCCATTTGCTGTCTTTTGAATCAAACAGAGCATAGTGGATTGTTGAGCCCGCTGATAAGGAGGGGAATGTATAGTCAAATACTGGAATTCCAAATTTATTCTCCCTTATGGAGCCAGCAAATGATCCCTCCAAATGGTTAGCCGTGTAACCCCATGCTATACTATCTGAGGTTCCACTGTTGTTCCAGGTGACGGTTAAGCCGTTTAAAGGATCACCTGTACTGCCAAACCTGACCTGCGATATATTTTCAACAGTTACCAGGCAGGAATCTTTAAAATTACCATCCGTAGTGGTTACATATACATATGCCTCTCCACTCGCTACTCCTGTTACTGTTCCATTAGCAACAGTTGCAACAGCAGCGTTACCTGAAGCCCATGATACAGAAGGAACAGATGCAACAAATGGAGAAACTGTAGAAACAAGAGTTTTCGTATAGCCAGCAGTTAAGTCAAGTGCATTCTTATCAAGGCTAATTCCTGTAACCGAAATATGTGGATTTGGAGATTCAAGGTCAAATCTCCAGACCTCAGATAAGGGCTCATCCAGATCCCATGAATTTAAGTACCCGCCTAATAGATAAACATAATTACCCACTTTTTGGCCAGTCATTCCTGCACGTTTAATGGGCATGGGTTTCAATAAGCTCCATGAATCTGTGGAAGGATCATACTCCTGGATGATATTTGAACCTATGCTAAGAGCATCAGGACTATAAACGGAACTACTATCTCCACCGAATACCATGATTTTGCTATCATGAATCACACTTATATGGTGTGTGACAGGTACCGGCATATCTGCCAATTCTGTCCATGTTTTTAATTGTGGATCATACACTTCTGCTTTTCCAGTAGGATTATTCCATCCTGATTCATAGGTCCCGCCAATAACATATATTTTATTGTCAACTATTTCAGTAGATAAACCTATTGGCCGTTCAAATATCATATCTGGAAGAGAACCCCAGCTATCCATTCCGGGAACATAATACAATGCCTTATTTTGATCAGTTGGATCATAGTCTTTAGAACCTCCCAGGATATATATGGTATCATTCAGCACACAAGAAGCCATACTACCCATTGAATCCGGACAGGCTGATTTTTCTTGCCAGCTGTCACCATTAGGATCATATTCCACAGTTGAGTTTGTTGTAATCCAATCTCCATTGATATTTCGCCATCCACCCATCAAATAGATCTTACCGTTTACGACCTCTGCAGGACCCCATGATAAATCTTCCGGCATGGTTGCCAGATCTGACCATTCGTTTGTGATTGTATTGTATGCCCGGGCAGAAGATATAGTAGCCATATTGTAATCTTGACCCCCAAACACATAAATCATTTTATCAATCACAGATGATACAGGATATCCCCGCTTGATGTCCATAGGCTCCATCTTATTCCATGCGGGAACCAGGGATTCTGCATATCCAATACTTGCTTTCCCATTACTGCCACCACCGTACCACATTTTATATTTAACGCCAGCGCTATCAATTATAGCATCAGGTAAAACACTTTCCGCATCCCAGCTCCCCGCTGATCCATGTCTCAATACTGGATTACCGAACTTCGTCCATACACTCCCATCCTCTGATGTGGCATAACCGATCTGCCAGGTAAAAATATTGCCACCCCCGTACCACATATGATATGTAGTCCCGTCGAAAATTACACTCGGAAAATCGACTCTCGGGTAATCCCAGCTTCCGGCTGCACCGAAACTAAGTACAGGATTTGAGGTATCTTTCTCCCAGGTGACTCCATCCGGAGAAGTAGCATGACCGAAGCGGGGACCTATTACTCCTTCATAGCCACCGTACCACATATGATATTCACTGCCATCATATAAAACAGAACCTACCATAATCCAGGTACCATCCCAGTCGCCAGACTGTCCCGTACTCAGAACAGGGTTGTTTGTATCCTTTGTCCAGGTAATTCCATCCGCTGAGGTGGCGTGACCGATCTGGTGGTTTGAATACAAATCCTTACCACCTTGCCCGGTATACCACATGTGGAACATAGTATCTATTATCAACACAGGGCCTCCCTGAAGATAATTTTCATCCCAGTCGCCAGACTGTCCCTTACTCAGAACGGGGTTGTTTGTATCCTTTGTCCATGTAATTCCATCCGGTGAGGTGGCGCGACCGATGCTCGTAGCAGCATTAACTATACCACCAGTGTACCACATATGGTATATGCTGTCGTAGTAAAGAACGGAATTTGGCCAAATCACTTCTTTTTCCCATTCTTCCGCAGATCCAGGAACCAATACTGGGTTGTCAGGGTGTTTAATCCAATTTATCTGGCAGAACAGATTCAAGGAAAAAATCGCAGTAATTGCTAATAAGAATAGTTTTTTCATGATTGCTGAGTGTTAGGGTTAAAAAGAGCTGTGATAGCACGATCCGAGAAGAGGGTATTTGGATCAATGAAATTGAACATTAATCTGAGAAAGTATGGCACAGTTGAGGGCACCCATTATTGTTCCTAAAACAAAAGCATAGCGAAAATACAGCTAAAAGAAATTCAAGTCAAGTATATTGTTGATGTTTAACAGTATAAGGGTAAATCAATTCGGACAAGGATGCTCAATTAGGTCGGAATTTGCAGCTAATGACTGCCATTGCACAACTTTAAGAAGCTACTTAAACATAATAGAAATTATAGAGCACGCCATGCCATGGTATGCCATGGAAAAAGTATTAAGATTCTGCTTTTCTCCTTTTTCGAGGCTATATATTTAATAATACGGCATTTTTCAAGTTGAAATGTATCTTTAGAAATAAAATTGGCTATTGTTTAGATTCCTTTCTAAAACTTCAACTGATTTTCAATTTTAGAGGGTTGTGCAGCAGTTAGCCTTTATTAACTTTCCTTATTTCGGCTTATTTCGGCTACGCTCAATAACCGAAAACCCTCAATTACCACTCAACCACTCAACCACTCAACCACGAATAGAAGCGGTTATGCGGTTACGTGATCACGCGGTTAGAAAAAACAACGTAACCACTCAACCACTCAACTACTAAACTACTAAACCACTAAACCACTAAACTACTAAACCTCTCAACCACTAAACCACTCAACAACTCAACCACACTATTAACAAAGATTTTATATTTTGATAACAATAAGATAATATCCAGATTAAAATAATTAAATATTATTGTTGATGTTTAATTATTAAAAAATCATGGAATATTATTACATAATAATTGTTGTTATACTTTTTGCACTGGCAATTTCCGACCTTATCGTAGGTGTTAGTAATGATGCAGTTAACTTTCTTAATTCAGCAATAGGATCTAAAGCTGCATCTTTTAATGTAATTATGATCATCGCAGCACTTGGAATCTTAGTAGGCGCTACTTTTTCAAGCGGGATGATGGAAGTTGCAAGGAAGGGTATTTTCCATCCGGAAATGTTCTACTTTAATGAGATCATGATCATCTTTCTGGCTGTCATGCTAACTGACATTATCTTACTCGACCTTTTCAATACATACGGTTTACCCACTTCTACTACAGTTTCTATAGTTTTTGAGCTTCTTGGAGCTGCTGTTGCGGTTTCATTTGTCAAGATTTCTCATATCGCCACTCAAAATCTTTCAAATTTATCAGATTATATCAATTCTGATCGTGCATTGGCTATAATTTTTGGAATATTCATCTCGATAATAATTGCTTTCTCAGTTGGCGCAATCGTACAATGGATAGTAAGAATTCTATTTACTTTTAATACAAAGCGTACTATAAAAATATGGGGAGGAATATGGGGAGGAATAGCAATTGCCGCCCTTAGTTTTTTTATTCTGATTAAAGGCGCCAAGGGCGCTTCCTTTATAAGTGAAAACACCTCAAATTGGATTCATGAAAATACTTTTCAAATTATTCTATTTAGTTTTATCGGTGGTTCAATTCTTTTTCAATTTTTAATATCAGTTGCCAAAGTAAATATTCTTAAAATAATTGTACTAGTAGGAACTTTTGCGCTTGCAATGGCATTTGCGGGTAATGACCTTGTCAATTTTATCGGTGTCCCTCTGGCTGGATTTGAATCATTTAAGGCCTTTTCCAGCTCAGGAGTTGATGCAGGTTCATTTGCAATGGATATATTAACAGATAAAGTACAAACACCCACTCTGTTTTTATTGATTGCCGGATTAATAATGGCTCTTACATTACGTTTCTCCAGTAAAGCCAAATCTGTTACTGCCACAACCATTAATTTAAGTAGTCAGAAGGACGGTGATGAACAATTTCAATCTTCTGCATTCGCAAGATGGATGGTAAGATGGGCATTGGAAATTGGTAACTTATTAAGAAAAATATCCCCTTCAAGGCTCGGTAATTTTATTGATAGCCGGTTCGACCAATCGGTTATGAAAAGAAAACAAAGAAATAAACAGGAAATCCTGGCTTTCGATTTAACAAGGGCATCTGTTAATCTTGTTGTTGCAGCAATTCTGATTTCCATCGGAACCTCATTGAAACTTCCCCTCTCCACAACCTACGTTACTTTTATGGTAACAATGGGATCTTCCCTATCTGACAGAGCCTGGGGTCGAGAAAGTGCGGTATACAGGATTACTGGCGTTTTAACTGTAGTAGGTGGATGGTTTCTTACTGCTTTCAGTGCTCTTACTGCCTCCTTTATTGTTGCCAGCCTTATAGGTTTTGGTGGAATGACAGCCATCATTTTACTTTCCTTATTTGTTGCATTTATAGTGATAAAAACTCACGTTTTTCATAAAAAGAAGGAAAAAATTGAAAAAGCCATGCCTCAAAGTGCTAAGGCTCAAACTGCAGATGTTGTCCACAATTGTTCTGATACCGTAAAATCAATTATTATTAATGTCTCCAAACTATATTATTTATCAATAATCAATTTTACCAAGGAAAAGAGAAAGGGCTTATTGAAGGTGAAAAAAGAAACTAAAGTCATTTATAAATTGACTAAGAAGCTTAAGCAGAATGTATACAAAACGATACAGCAATTTTCTGACGATGATATAGAAACAGGACATCATTATGTGCAGATTCTTGATTACTTGAAAGAAACATCTAATTGTCTGCAACACATTGTTAATCCGCTATTTGAACACGTTGATAATAACCATCATCCACTTGAGAAAAAAGAGGCTGAAGATTTACTAAAATTTAACGACAGGATGGCTGAATTTTTTAACTATTCTTTAAGCATTCTTAAGCAACAATCGTATGACAGGATTAGCGAATTGAAAAACCAAAGAGATAGTTTGTCAGAAGAAAGTAGTACAATTAAAAAGAAACTTCTGAAAACTATTAAGAAAGAAGGTAGAAATACTAAAGTTAGCCTGGTTTATCTGGATGTTCTTACTGAATCCAAGAATTTATGCTTGTTTGTGACAAATGTTATAGAGGCAAATAAGAATTTTATGGAGGAGAATAAGAAAGCGATGTAGAGACGAGGCACGCCTCGTCTATACAAAATTAACCGCCTCGTATTGTACGGACGATGCGAGCATGGTCCCTACCTAATAAATTTATAACCAACACCTTTAGTAGTTTTGATATATTCAGATCCGATTTTTTCCCTCAATTTTCTTATATGAACATCAATTGTTCTGTCTCCAACAATTATATTATCGCCCCAAACCTTATGAAATATTTCATCTCTGGTAAAAACTTTATTCGGCTTAGATATTAACAGATTCAATAACTCAAATTCTTTTTTTGGTAAGAATAATTCCTCTCCTTTAACAATAACAAGATAGCGCTCATAATCAATCCTGATATCGCTATTTTTGTCAAATTCCGAAATATTCAGATCAGATGAGATATCCTGATTCTTATATCTTTTTAACAGAGCTTTTATTCTGCTTATTAGGAGTTTGGGCTTTATGGGTTTTGTAATATAATCATCTCCTCCTGCCTCAAAACCTGCAATTTGACTGTAATCTTCTCCTCTGGCAGTAAGAAAAGCTATTAAAACATTTGCATGCTCAGGTATCATTCTAATAGCCTCACAAGTTTCAATACCATCCATATTGGGCAACATTACATCCAGCAGAATCAAATGTGGTTTAAAAGATTCAAGAATTTCGAGAGCCGAACTCCCATCTTTCGCTGTTTCAACTTTAAAACCTTCTTTCTTAATATTATAACTTAAAAATTCAAGGATGTCATCCTCGTCATCAACTATTAAAATTCTATATTTTGAATAATTCATCTTTTGAGAATTTCTAAATCTTGTAATTACGAAGTTACTTTAAAGGATGGATAAACAAAAATTTTTATTTGTTATTAAATGAGGAATTAATATATCTTTAATCTGTTTATATTTATTAATTATTTTATAGACGCATTAATGCTTTCTCTGAATTGGATTCATGAATAAATTAGCAATGTAAGCTTATCATAATGATAACATTAGCTTAATGATAGATATACAATAATTAATAAATTTGAAGTTTATTAAAAAGCTTTTTTTATGAAGTTAAAATCATTCTCTTTTATTATAATATTTTATTTCTTGTTTTCCTTCAATATCAATGCGCAGGAAGCTGGTGAAGCAATTTTGAAAGTTTATAGCAATTTTTATAAAGGGCTTACAGAAGAAGATAACTCAACAGCCTTTGAGATAAAAAGGGTCTATCTAGGATATAAAGGGATTATTAGTGAGAAATTCAGGGCTGAAGCAAAACTTGATATTGGATCACCCGATGATCAGTCTCAATATTCACTTGTAAGAAGATATGCCTACTTTAAAACTGCTTACCTGGAATACTATGAGGAAAATCTATCGCTTTATTTTGGATTATTTGGTATGTTACAGTTTGATAAGCAAGAGAAAATATGGGGATATCGTTATATATCAAAGTCATTCATGGATGAATTTAAATATGGTCCAAGTGCTGACATTGGAATAGGCGCCAGATATAGAATAAACGATTATATAGAAACTGATTTTGTTATTTCGAATGGAGAAGGCTATAAAAATCTACAATCTGATAATAGCTATAAAACGGCACTTGCCTTAAGCATTATGCCCACAAATAGTACAATATTTCGCCTTTATTATGATTTC
>JAGLSB010000341.1 GCA_023135955.1 Bacteroidales bacterium
AAGAAATAATTACAAAGATTATAAATAAGTCCGTCAAAGTTTCAGATTTATTCGATACTATTTCAGGCATTAAAGAATATCAGGTAGGAAAAGGAAAACCACAGCAAAATGCCGAACAAGTAAAAGGCAAAGTCTTTAATGCCAACACCCAAATTAATGACACTTACTTACCTGAATTAAGGGGAAAAAATCTTTCAAAGTATTCCTTTACTTGGAAGAATGAATACATAAGTTATGGCATTTGGTTAGCCGAGCCTAGAGTTTCAGCATTTTTTGAAGGAGATAAAATATTAATTCGACAAATCCCTGCAAAAAATTCTCTTATTGCTTCTTACATCAAAGAAACTTTTGTAGTTGACCAAACTGCATATATTACAAAACCCAAAACAGAACTAAATATTTTGTTTTATTTAGGCATACTAAATTCGACACTACTATTTTGGTATTTTCAAAATATCAATAATGAGTTTGACCAATTATTTCCAAAAATTAAAGTTAAGGAATTTAACGCATTACCATTGCCTAAAATTCAATTCTCGAATAATGTTATTTCAGACATTGTTTCTAAAATACTAAACTTAAAATCTAACGGAAAGAATATCGACACATCAACATATGAAATGGAAATAGACAAATTGGTTTACAAACTTTACGACCTGACAGAAGAAGAAATTAAAATTATTGAGGAATCAATAAATAATTAATTATGGATAAATTAAGAAGAAAAATAAAACAATATTTTGAAGATCCTAGCGATCCAATAATTGATAAATTCTCAAGGAGCGATTTAGAATATCTCGATGAATATATGAAACATCCAATTTCAGATGAAAAAATACAGCAAGTTAAAGTTGATTCAGAAAGGATAGTGATTAATCATGGAAATGATGAAGGAATCACATATTTAAAAAAAATAGTTAATGATTTTGAACCTGAAATTTTATCATAGAGTCTCTAATCACTTTATCTCTATTGCATTTAAATTCAACCTGTTCACCTTTTTTAATATTACTTCTTTACACACCATCATATTCTGATCAAAAATGACTACATTTTTGCCCCTAGGATGAACAGAGCTGCTAAAACGAATGCCACTAGCACCTGTAAATACATTGATAAATTCGCAAATGAATTGAGTGGGTATATACTCAATTTCGCTATCATATCTTCTCATTGGTTTTGAGAGGTCACTACTTATCCTATCTCTAAGTATCCGTGCCTTTATAGTTTCGTTAATTTTAGTTGGTTGAAACAGTGGTGTATCTTCTGTAAAATCAACAATTTTTACAGAAACGTATTTATCTTTTAAATAAAAAGTACCAATACTCAACTCATCTAAATAGGTTGCACGCACCTCATATAGAACTGTTTGAGAGTTGTCACTTAGATACAAATATGGAATTCCTAAAGGATTGGCTCTACCGCCGCCAACCAAATGTGATGGAGGACTCATCATTTCATCTGCTTTATAAGCCAGAATGCCACTCTGATGATGAACTCTTGCACGAAATAATTCATCACTCGGTTTTAACTCATACTGAGTATTAAAAAAACCATCCCACCCTAAATCTTCTAAATATCCAATATCAGAAAGAAACCTTCTTGTCCATTTTAGGTCATTTTTTAACACCTCCCAATGAGAGAAATTGTCTATTATATCTTCATTATAATCAACTATGTCATCTGAGCTTGAAATATCAGTTGAAAGCTTTGGTAATAAATAATCCAAAATTTTAGCAGCAAGACTTTGAGAAGCAAAAAAATTCCAATTCTTTTGAATTTTTAATTTTAGAGATTCGCCTTTATCTGTTGTTCGAAAATTACCTATTAGTTCCTGAAAGAAATCAAGTAATTCAGTTATGTCTATAAGGGCTACATTGCTCGAATCACAAACATTACAGTTTCCAATATTTGTTGAAGATAAAATGAATCCTTTTAGCTCTTTATCGGCAAAACAATTAGAACAAACTTCCATGCTTCTTTACTTATTTCCTAAAAACTGCCTAACGATAAGCAGATGATTTTTAATCGATATTTTTTTTACAGTACCTAATCCCGGATAATGCTCTTCATTAAAAAAAGTTTCAAGTTCTTGAATTGCTGAGTTTGTCAAATGATTTAGTCTGCAATATCTGACAGTTTTTTCAGCTGCTTCTGCAAATTTACCTTGAACGTTGGAAATAGAATCGTTAGTATCAGAAGTAAAGTGTCTAATCCATATTTGATTTTGCCCATTTATAAAAGTTAAATGTATAACAACCGCTCTAGGTGTGCTGCCACCATCACTAAATTCGCTTGGTAATACTGTATAATCCGAGAACCCTCTATATCCCTCGTCTTCAAAATAAAGATGCTCTTCAGAAAATCTATGCTCCTCAATGTCTCGAAAGTCACTATTGCGAGATTGCTTTTCGAAAAAATCGTCTAATCGGATATATGTCTTATTAAGTCCTCTTAGAAACCTGTCTAAGGTTCTATTTCTTCCAGTGTCTTCAACATTAATGCTGCTGATCTCATTTAACTTTACTAAGGATCTAAAATCATTGTCATCGACACTTACATCATTTTGACAGATCAACATACAGTTTTTCAAAGCATAATCTGCAATACTTTGGCGGATATAATTTGCATTATTACGATAATGGAAGGCTGGTCGAAGAATTGCTTCATCCAGTTCTGATAAGTAATCTATATAATAAGTGTTATCACCCTTTAGTTCACCCACCGATGGATTTAATATTAAATAAACTAGTTGTTGTTGTTCTTGAAAAACATTATAAGCCAGATTTAGGTTATTAATAGATTTCTTAACTGGTTCCAATATCGGTAAAATAAAACCCTGAGTCATTCCCTCATTAGCTAACTCCCGTAATGCTATAAGTTCAAACTGCCTTGCTCTTAAAAATGGGTAATACATAGTTAACCTTTTATTGGTGATTTGAGATTTTGTATCATATCTTTCCTCTCTGTTTTACTCAATTTAAGTGCTAAACTCAACTGGTTAAACTCCTTGTAATAATGATTTGATAGAACATTTTCCAAATCTCTGCTTTTCATCTGCTGGATAAAATGCTTATTTAATTCTTTATTTGGAATTTTTTCTATAAGATTGAAACACTTCTGAAACTGATTAAAACTGGTCAATTTCGGCAAACTCTTATAGTATGATTTTACTATGGCTTTGTATTCATGCGAATGAAGAATATTCATTATTGTCTTTGGATCAACCTTTTTGATATTTTCAGCTTCACGATGAAGAGTAAACCTTTGTTTTAGATTTCCATTGAAGGTAATTAATCCAATTTCATTATCATATTTTTTGTATTTGGAGAGCTTAGAATCAGGTATTATGAGAAAAATTTGATTAAAAGCTTTTCTGTAATTTTCAAGTTGTAAAGCCAAACGATTATCTGAGTCGTATTCCGTTTTAATTTCAAACACTTTGG
>JAGLSB010000342.1 GCA_023135955.1 Bacteroidales bacterium
AGTTTATGTTATATAGTAGCAACCATCCTACAAAACCTCCCCAACAACAAAACTGCTCCCCCCAATAAAGATTAAATCCTGGGGTTCTGCATTTCGTTGCGCAGATTCCAATGCCTGAGAAACATTAGGAAAGGAATTGCCAATCAAGCCTGGTCCTTTTGCAATTTTCATGAGTTCATTTTCATCCAATGACCGGGGAATAGAAGCTTTCGTGAAATAATAGCTTGCTTCTTTGGGAAGAAGTCTCAATATTGATATAGCATCTTTGTCAGATACCATTCCCCAAACTATATGAAGACTTTTGTAAGCTGTATTTAGAATTTGGTCAACCACCTCCCTGATACCACTTTCATTATGCCCCGAATCGCAGATTGTAAGCGGATTATAAGCTATTTCCTCCCATCGGCCTCGTAAGCCGGTTAATCCTGTTACATTGCTCATCCCATCATAAATTGCCTGATCAGGTATTGTAGTACCATTTTTTATTAATTCATCAAGAGCAGCAAGAACTGTGATAATATTTTTTTTCTGGTAAGCTCCCTTCAGATCAGTTAGAAGTGAATCGTATTCCTTATTCTCAGAAGAAAAATTATGTGATATATTTCTATCCGGACTAATAAAACTATGATTGTGAGTGAAAATTTGATCTGCAAATATTATTTTGGCATTTTTGGCAGTTGAAATATCAGAAAATACATGAAATGTTTGCTCGTCAGATTCTCCAATAATTACTGTCGTATTTTTTTTGATTATACCTGCTTTTTCAACAGCAATATCTCTGATATTATTTCCAAGAAAGCGCATATGATCCATTCCAATATTAGTAATGATACTTAAGATAGGATCGAGAATATTTGTCGAGTCTAATCTACCACCCATACCGGTTTCGATGACAGCAATATCAACATTTTGTTTTGCGAAATACATAAAGGCCATGTCAACTGTCATTTCAAAGAATGATGGCTTTAGATCCTCAATGTTTGATTGATTCTCGCTTACATACTCTATAATCTCATCTTCAGGAATCATTCTTCCATTTATTCTAATTCTTTCCCTGAAATCAACTAAATGTGGGGAAGTATATAATCCGGTTTTGTATCCTGCGCTCTGTAAAATGGCAGCCAGCATATGAGAAACTGATCCCTTGCCATTTGTACCTGCAATATGTATCGATTTAAATTTTTTATGCGGGTGACTATGAGCTTTATCCAGGGCAATTGTCGTATCAAGACTGTTTTTATAAGCCGCAGCACCTGTCCTCTGATACATGGGTAGGGACGAAAATAAAAAATCTATGGTTTCGCTATAATTCATTAATAAATTAATATAGTTCAGCCCCATCCGGTGCTGTTGGGACGTGGGTATTATTTACCACGGGTTTGCAACCCGGGGCTATTTAAGTTAAACCACTCCGTGGATAAGAATTCACAAATATTTAAATCAGCAATATAATTCCTGGAATCATTATTTTCTTTAAAAATTACTATCCCAAAAAAACATCATAGCATCGGCATTAGCTCTCTATCATCCACCCTCCATCGTCCATCGCCCATCCTCTCACTACCACTCACCTTTACTCACTTTTACTCACCTTTACTCACCATCACCTTACCCCCCTCCCCAAACCTCAGAATGTATCTTCTTCTCTTCAAACCTTTCAGGAAGTCTTTTATCTTCGGCCGGATAACCCAATGAAACAAGGGCAAAAGGCTTTACATGTTTTGGGAGATTGAAAAGATTTGAAATATCTTTCATTCTTTGTTCTCTTGGGTAAATTCCAATCCAGCAACTTCCAATTCCTTTTCCATGTGCTGCTAATAGGAGATTTTGAGTGGCAGCACCACAGTCGGCTATCCAAAATCCGTCGTCGTGCTGCAAATTCTCATCGCCGCAAATTAATATAGCATGACTGGCTTCTTTAAGCATTTTTGCATTGGCATGAATCTTCATAACTTCTTCCATTTTCCCCTTGTCTTCAACAATAATAAAATGCCATGGCCTTTTATTGACCGCTGAGGGAGCGTACATGGCAGCTTTGATTAGATTTCTAATGCTTGCAGAATCGATTTTTTCTGAAGTATATCTGCGAATACTTCTTCTGCTTATGAGAATTTCTTCAAAATTCATATTTTTTATAGAATTTATGGGTTTTCAACAGGTTATTAACGACTTGGCTGATGTTTTAAGTGGTAAATTTAGACCGAATTTGTTAGAATTAAAAGAATAGCTCTATGAAGAAGCAAAAGAAGATTTTTATTCTCGACACGAATGTTTTGCTGCATGATTATAAATGCATCTACAATTTTGAGGAAAATGATATCATTATACCAATTACTGTTCTTGAAGAATTAGACCGTTTTAAGAAAGGTAATGATATAATAAATTTTCAAGCGAGAGAATTTACCCGCGAACTTGACAAAATATCAGGTGACCTATTATTTAATGGGGGATTACCTCTTGGAAAAGGTATGGGGAAATTGGCTATTGCAATTGGAAGACCATTCTCTGAAAAATTGAAACATTCATTCCCGGAGAATACCCCCGATCACCGTATTCTGGCAATTACAGAGTACATCTTTAATGAAAACAAAACCGAGACAGTCAGGTTAGTAACCAAGGACATAAATCTTAGGATGAAGGCAAAGTCACTAGGGATAATGGCTCAGGATTACTATAATGACATGGTGATAAATATTGATGATATTTATAAAGATATTAATGTTGTTGAAGGAGCCAATCCTGATGCTATAAATAAATTATACCAGCAATCTGAAGGTGTTGAAATGCGAGAATTTGAGATTAAAACTAAACCGATTGCTCATCAGTATTTCATTTTTAAAAGTAGTAACGCAAGTGCTCTGGCTCACTTTGATCCATTCAACAAGGTGATTAATCGAGTTGAGAAAGTAAAAACATATGGAATTGATCCACGGAACGCTGAGCAAACATTTGCAATGGATGCTTTGATGAGACCGGAAGTTCAATTGGTTGCATTAACAGGAAAGGCTGGAACCGGAAAAACTCTTCTTGCACTTGCGGCAGCTATACATCAACGCAAAATGTATAACCAGATTTTTCTTTCGCGACCTATTGTTCCACTTGCAAATAGGGATCTGGGTTTTTTACCTGGTAATGTAGATGAGAAAATAGGACCCTATATGCAGCCTCTGTTTGACAATCTTTCGGTTATAAAACACAAATTTAGCATGCAAAGTAAAGAGTTCCAGAAGATTGATGAGATGTTGCATTCAGATAAATTAGTAATTACACCTCTGGCATATATCAGAGGACGTAGCTTGTCGAAAATTTTCTTTATCGTGGATGAAGCACAGAATCTTACTCCACATGAAGTAAAAACCATCATTACAAGGGCAGGAGAGGGAACTAAATTGATTTTTACTGGCGATATACAGCAAATTGATTCTCCATATCTGGATACTAAATCAAACGGACTTTCCTACCTCGCAGATAAAATGAGAGGACAAGATATTTTTGCTCATGTTCATCTTGTGAAAGGTGAGAGAAGTTATCTTGCCGACCTGGCTAGTAATTTATTGTAGTTTGTGGGTGACCACGTGGTTATTGTTGTTTAACCCTTTCAGGGTAAATAGAATAATAATATAAACTAAGTAATCCTGAAAAGGAAGCAGAAAAAGTAGTTTCATAAGTTAATATCCAATTGTAGACGATTAGTGATTGCTTCCATAAAAATCTATAGATTTAATATGCCTTGGTCCTGCTAAGTTTCAGAATGAATGGTTCAATCTTAATTATTATTCTTATATTAAGGCTTGAAATTTTTAAGCAAATGAAGACTTTAATTATTGTAAGACATGGAAAATCAGATTGGGATTTTCGATCAGTAAAAGATATTGACCGGACATTAAAAGAAAGAGGCATAAATGATGGCTATACCATGGCAAACAGACTTCTCGAAAAGGATTTGATTCCTGAAATTATTGTATCCAGTACAGCAAATCGAGCTTTTCATTCTGCGCTGATATTTTCCAGAGTTCTGAATATAGATGGTGATAGGATCATTCCTGATAAAAACTTATACCTGTCCTATGAGGAAGATATTTTATCGGTAATTTATGGATGTAATGATGATATTAACTCTTTGATGATTTTTGGTCATAATCCGGGATTCACAGATCTAGCCAATTACCTTTCACATCTTAATATTTCAAATGTTCCTACAACGGGAATTGTGATTCTTAACTTTGATGTAGATTCATGGTCGGAGATTAGTAAATCTAATTTGACAAATGAATATTTCGATTACCCCAGGAAAGTTTAGTTTTTTTATCTTTGCACCTATGCATTGACGAAATCTCGATTTTTTTGATTGTACATTCGAAGGGAATTTCAAAAAATATTCGTCAGGTTACTGATTGACTTTGATGTAAATTATTATAGAATGAAAATTAATACTCAAACAAACCGTGAATTAAGCTGGCTTTCTTTTAATGAAAGAGTGCTCCAGGAGGCAGCTGATTCCAATGTTCCTCTTGTTGAAAGGATGCGGTTTTTAGGCATTTTCTCAAATAATCTGGATGAATTCTTCAAGGTTAGAGTGGCAACTATTAAAAGAATGATAGACATTGAGGAAACTACAGGGAAATATTATAAGGAGCGTCCTAAGGAGATATTAAATCAAATACAACAGTTTGTTATTCAATTACAACAGCAATTTGAAGAGATTTATAAGGAAGTTAAGTTTGAGTTGGAAAAAGAAAAAATTTCAATTATAAATGAAACACAACTAACAAGAAAAAAAGCTGAATTTGTTCAAAAGTATTTTGATGAAAAAGTATTACCGGTTCTTACACCTATAATGCTTCATAACGTTAAAAAGTTCCCGCAATTAAAAGACAGATCCAATTACCTGGCGGTAATAATGACAAGTGAAGATCCTGAAGTTGAGAAGGAATATGCCGTTATTGAAATCCCTTCAGAACGATTAGGCAGGTTTTTACTTTTTCCTATCAGAACAAGGAAGTACATAATTCTTCTGGATGATGTTATTCGATATGGACTAAAAAGTCTGTTTTCGCAACTACATTATGATCATTATGAGGCATTTACGATAAAATTGACAAGGGATGCTGAACTGGATATCGATAACGACTTATCCAAAAGTTTTCTTGATAAAATAGATGAATCAGTTTCCGGCCGTCGAAAAGGACAACCTGTAAGACTAGTCTATGATCAAACTATGCCGAGAGAATTGCTTGATTATATCATTCAGCGAATGGATCTGGAAAAGGATGATAATATGATACCGGGAGGGAGATATCATAATTTCAAGGACTTTATGAACTTTCCTAATCTTGGCAAACCCCATCTGCAATATAATGAAACTAATGCGATTAATCATCCGCATTTTATTTTACATAAGAGTGTATTTGATGTAATTAGTGAAAGTGATGTCCTGCTGCATTTTCCTTATCAGAATTTTAACCACTATATTAACTGGTTAAGGGAAGCTTCGATGGATCCGAATGTAGTTTCAATTAAAACTACCTTATATCGGGTTGCAAAGGATTCTGCAGTAATGAGTGCTTTGATAAATGCTGCTCTTAATGGTAAGCACGTAACAGTTAATATGGAACTTCAGGCGCGATTTGATGAGAAGTTAAATATCTACTGGTCAAGACAGCTTGAGGAATCGGGAGTACGAGTTACATTTGGAATTCCCGGATTGAAAGTACATTCAAAAATAACCCTCATTACCCGTAGGGAGCAAGGTAATATGGTTAATTATTCTGCTGTGGGAACTGGAAATTTTCATGAAGGAACTGCGAAAGTTTATTCAGACATTCTTTTAATAACTAAAGATCCAGAAATCGGAGAAGAAATATGGAAAGTATTTGATTTTATTGATAATCCGTATAAGAATTATAAATATGAGCATCTTATTGTTTCTCCTAACTTTCAAAGAAAAAAGCTTAACGCTTTAATTAAAAATGAAATTGATAATGCACAGAAGGGCAAAAAAGCATACATCCTTCTTAAAGTCAATAGCCTCGTAGATAAAGAAATGATTAAAAAGCTCTATCAGGCAAATAATGCCGGGGTCAAAATCCAGGCTGTTGTGAGGGGGATTTGTGCTATTGTTCCAGGCGTGAAAGGTATGAGCGAGAATATTGAGATTGTTAGTATCGTAGATATGTTTTTGGAGCATGCAAGAATTTTTGTGTTTGCTAACGGTGGTGATGAGTTATATTATTTGTCCTCAGCAGACTGGATGCCGAGAAATATCGATAACAGGATTGAAGTTAGCGCACCCGTTTATGATAAAGATTTGCAAAAGGAACTGAAGCATATTATTAAAGTGCAGTTAGCCGATAATGTGAAAGCCCGGATTATTGATGAAAAAAATCTGAACCTTTATAAAAGGAATAAAGGGAATAGTCAGATACGTAGTCAGATAGAATTATACGAGTATTTTAAGAATCTTAAATAGGATATTATGATTTATTTCAACTTTGCATAATGGAAGACTTTAAAGATATATGTTTTCAGGTAATTGAACTGGTCAGGGACACTTCAGAGCTTGTGTTGAAGGAATCAGAGGAAGGTAAAAACTTAGGTTTGGAGATGAAAGGCAAGCATGATTATGTTACCAGAGTTGACAAAGCTGCAGAGGAAAAGTTGGTAGAGGGCTTATCTGTTTTAATCCCAGACTCAGGTTTTATTGCTGAGGAAGGAACAAGCACTCGAAAAGGGGATAGATATAATTGGGTTATTGATCCAATAGATGGTACAACTAATTTTATTCATGGATTATTCCCATTTGCCATTAGTGTTGCATTGATGGAAGGTGATGAAGTAGTAATTGGTGTGGTTTATGAATTTGGATTAAAAGAATGTTTTTATGCATGGAAAGGTTCTGACGCATTTCTTAATGAGAAAATTATTAATGTTTCTCAAGTTAAAAAAGTGAGCGATTCGCTTATTGCGACTGGGTTTCCTTATACAAATTTTAAATACCTGGATGAGTTTTTTAATAGTATGAAATATTTTATGGAGAATTCTCACGGACTTAGAAGACTTGGATCTGCTGCCACAGATATTGTGTATGTTGCATGCGGACGGTTCGAAGGTTTTTATGAATATGGATTGAATGCCTGGGATGTTGCTGCAGCCTGTTTTATTCTGGATAGGGCAGGAGGGAGATCTTCTGATTTTTCTGGCAGTGATAATTATCTTTTTGGTGGTGAGATAGTGTCTTCTAATTCTGAAGTATTTGAAGAATTTCAGCAATCTGTAAATAAGCTGATGACGGTATGATTAGAAAACTGTATAAAATTTTTGTTTTTGGTTTCATAAAACTAATTTCATTACTGCCACTGAAAGTCCTATATATCCTGGCTGCGATTATTACGCCAGTAATAAGTTCTGTCATTTCTTACAGGAAAGAAACAATAAAGGAAAACTTGAATAATGCCTTTCCTGACTGGGATGAGAAGCAGATAAAGAAAACGATGAAAGCTTTTTATTCTTATTTTGCTGTTATGATGGTAGAATCAATCAAGGTGCTAAGTATGAATCTGGCATCCATGGAAAAACATATAAAATTTCAAAATCCGGAAATAATTAAACAATATTATAAGGAGGGGAAATCGGTAATCGCTATTTCGGCTCATTTAGGAAACTGGGAATGGACTCATGGTCTCCGTAATGAAATCCCTCATCATTGTCTAATCATATATAAGCCATTGAGTGATAAACATTTTAATAATTTAATAACCAGAGCAAGAAGTAAATTCAATAGTTCCATGGTTAGTATGAGGGAAATACCGAGAGAATTTTTAAGATTGAAAAGAGAAGGAATTATAAGTTTATCTGGGTATATATCTGATCAGTCCCCTATTTGGGATGAGGTTCAGTATTGGACTACTTTCATGAATCAAAATACACCTGTTTATCTCGGCCCTGAAAAGCTTGCCAGAAAAATGGATACCGCAGTGGTTTATTTCAGAATGAAAATCATTTCACGTGGACAATATGAAGTTGAAATTGTACCTATAACTGATCAAGCGTCTAAAACAAAGGAGCACGAAATTACTGAAAAGCATGTGAAATTATTGGAGGCAGATATCAGGAAGCATCCCGAGTATTGGTTATGGACTCATCGTCGTTGGAAATTAACTAAAAGGAGGGAGGAGCAAGAATCGCAAGGAATATTCCGTTTTGAAGGTCAATTTAGAAAAAAGGAAGGAAATGGTTAAAGTTGCTGTTGTTATATTGAATTGGAATGGCAGGAAATATCTTGAGGAATTTCTACCCACAGTATTAAAGCATTCCAAAAGCTCCACAACTGAAATATTTGTTGCTGATAATGGCTCAACTGATGATTCTATAGCTTTTTTAACAGCGGAATATCCGGATGTAAAGCAAATCCTGTTTGAGAAAAATTATGGCTTTGCTGAAGGTTATAATCAAGCTTTAAATCAAATTGATGCAGAATATTTTCTTATTCTTAATTCAGATATTGAAGTTACAAAAAACTGGATTGATCCACTTGTTAATGTTCTTGATTCTAATCCTTTAATTGCAGGTGTTAGTCCTAAAATATTAGCCTATGATTCAAATGGATTTTTTGAGTATGCAGGAGCAGGCGGTGGCTTTATAGATAAATTTGGATATGCTTTTTGTCGGGGACGTATTTTTGACACCATTGAAAGTGACTACGGCCAATATAATAACAAGATTGATGTGTTCTGGACAACAGGTGCCTGCATGCTTGTAAGATCCGAGCTATTCAAATTATCAGGAGGATTTGATGCAGATTTTTTTGCGCATTTTGAAGAGATAGACTATTGCTGGAGAATGAAGAACCGTGGTTACCGATTTGTTTACAATCCGGAATCCTTTGTATATCATGTTGGTGGAGGAACATTGCCAAAGACTAATCCCTTAAAAACATATCTTAATTACAGGAACAATCTCACTTGTTTATACAAAAATTTACCACCTGAAACTCTAAAGAGAACAATTTTTATTCGTTTGCTGCTTGACGGACTTTCCTCTTTTCGTTTTATAATCAAATTTAAGATCGCTGATTTTTTTGCTATTATAAAAGCACATTTTCATTTTTACGCACAAATTCCCAAATTGAAGAAATTCAGAGATTCAGAAGAAAGATTTCTGAACCGTAAAGTTCACAATGAAATTTATCAAGGAAATATCGTCAAGGAATATTTTGTAAAGAAAAGAATAAGTTTTGCTGCGCTTAAATGGAATCCTGAAAGAAATTAATTATTTCTGGATTGATTTAGTAGATTAGAGAAGCTTTACAACTTTTTCAAGATTAATTCCACGGGAAGCTTTCAAGAGAACGTAATTGTCTTTAACCTTATTGAGCATAAAATGATTAGTTAGTTCCTCAATTTTTAAAAAGAAAGTGAAATTATATTCATTTTCCCAGTATTTGAATTCTGAACCTACAAGGAAAACATTATTAAAATTCAATTCTTTCATTAGATTTAAGATTGTCTGATGTTCATTTTTAGAATATTCACCTAGCTCTAACATATCTCCTATTATGACCATTTTGTTTTCTGCTGTGAGATCTGAAAAGTTCATTAGGGCCTCGTACATGCTTGTAGGATTGGCGTTATAAGCATCAAGAAGGAGAGTGTTGCTATTTGTTTTAAATATTTGAGACCTGTTATTGTCTGGTTGATAATCTCTTATTGACTCAATAATACTTTTTTCATCAACATTGAAGTACTTTCCAATTGAAGCAGCAGCCAGAATATTTTCTAAATTATATTTTCCTGCTAATTTAGTGCTGGTTCTCCATTTTTCTCCATTTGAAAAGCTAATGCTAATATTCATCTGATGTTCATTGTCAATTACAAAACCATCGCATTGTAGGTTTGAACCTGAAAAATAGGAAACCTTTTTCAGGTTCATTTCATCAGCAAGATTTCTTAAGATATCATTTTCACCGTTAATGAATATTTTTCCATCTTTCCCCTCAATATAATTATACAATTCACCTTTAGCCTTGATAATAGCCTCTATGGATCCAAAACCTTCCAGATGTGCTTTCCCTATGTTTGTTATTATTCCATAGTCAGGATCCGCGATTTCACATAATGTAGCAATTTCACCTGGATGATTAGCTCCCATTTCAATTATTGCAATATTTGTATCTTTCATAGAAAGAAGGGTTAAGGGAACCCCAATATGGTTATTCAGATTACCTTGAGTAGCATGGAGCTTGAATTTTTTTTCAAGAATAGATGAAAGAAGTTCTTTTGTTGTTGTTTTACCATTTGATCCGGTAATTGCAATTATTGGAATTTCATAGGTTTGTCGGTGCATGCGAGCAAGATCCTGCAGGCATTTAAGGCAATTATCGACAAGAATGAATTTACCACTAAGAACAACACTCTCATCATCGACGATTGCAAATGAACATCCTTTTTTAAGTGCATCTTTAGCATATAGATTTCCATTAAAACGATCACCTTTTAATGCTAGAAAAATCTGATTGGGACGAGCATTTCTGGTATCAGTATTTATACCGGCAGATGATAAAAACAGCGAATAAATTTGTTCAGTTGTCATAAATAAAAAAAAGGCCATCCTGGTATTCAGGACAGCCTAATATTTTAACATTCATTTTATTAGAATCCTGTAGTAGTTGGAGTTCCAACTCTGGTCATCGCACAGCGGAATCCAATATCGTCTCTGGAATCTGACTCAATTAAGTATCTGCGGGTTCCTGGACTTAACCAATAAGCTCGGTCTTTCCATGATCCACCTTTAAAAACTCTAACATTGTCATTTATAAGCGAGTATGTTTCATACTCAGTATTGACATACATATTCTTGGAGCCAGCTTTATATACCGCTGATGCAGTGTCAGTCTCAGTATAGCTCAGTGATGAATTTAGATCTCCATCATTATAATTTCTGTAGTCTGATTGTCTGTAGTTATATCTTCCTTCAGCATCAGAAGGTTGGATTTTCACTTTCATTACCCTACCAAGACTGTCAACTTTAGGAAGGTTATCGTTACTTGGGTCGAGATATAGTTTATCAAATTGGTTTCCTCTGAATGGGTTAAATCCACTAACATCTTCAAAAGATTTAGGTCTGTAAACGTCACCTACCCACTCATTCACATTACCAGCCATGCAATAAAGGCCATAATCATTTGGCCAGAAAGACATTACCGGAACAGTTATGGAACCTGCATCATTTAACGATCCTGCAACACCCATCATATCACCTTTTCCACGCTGGTAGTTGGCTCTCATTTCTCCCATATTTCTTGGAGCATCATTTCTTATGTTATGAC
>JAGLSB010000343.1 GCA_023135955.1 Bacteroidales bacterium
CCGGAAATTGGACGATCGACCTCGATGATGGATCGAGTAACTATCAGATTTATAATAACCTCAGCCTTGGATCAACTCTAAAACTGCGCGATGGATATTACCGGAAAGTGTGGAATAATATTCATATTAGTGCAGTTCCAATAGGTTGGCATTGCTGGCCTGCAGAGTCTGAAGATGAATTTTATTCAAATATAAATGTGATAGCTGGTGAAGTAGAGGGAAGCGCTGAGCCTACAACTATTTTTATTAAACCGGCAAGACTGCCAAATGCGAAACTGGGAAAAAATATTGATAATAATCTGTATTACAATATTAACAAGCCTTCTTTGGATAGAATTTCACCTGAATTTACCCTAAGGGCGTGGAATAAAACCGGGAATGATATTAACTCTGAATTCGCGGATCCTCTCTTTACAGATCTAGCTATGGGAAATTATTATGTGTCTGAAAATTCACCGGCTTTGGGCCTTGGCTTCGAAAATTTTGATATGGAGAATTTTGGACACAGAATGACAAAGATAATATCATTCGGAACAGAGTTTGAAGATCAGATAGTAGTCAAAATAAAAGCAGATCAAAGGATTGGAGAAACACGAAAAAGTAATATTCATTATACTGTAGATGGTTCAATACCTACTTTAAAATCGCCAATTTATAAAGATTCCCTTGTTTTAAAAACTAACACAAAGCTAAAGGCTGCCACTATAAATAGTAGTGGAACCTTAATTGGCTTTATTGCAGAGAAAGACTTTAATAAAGTAGAAGAAGTTTATATTCCCTCATGGTACAGAACTGTTATTGATGGTAGTTATGATGGTGATGTTAAGGATGAAAAAAGTGCTGTTGTAATGATATGGAATGGAGCTGCATTAGTAACTATTCAGGATGATCCTGATTTGATTGATGCTGCAGGAGGGGTTGATTATGGTTGTTTCATAAAGAAAATTGATGACAAAGAAGGAGCAAAACTTAAAGCGGCCGGATTTAAGCCATATATGACCATTAGAAAAGTAAATGGAATTGTGGTTTATACACTTGAAGATTTTCAAAAAGTTTTAAGAACTGAAAGAAATAAGACATTGGAATTTGAATGTATAAGCGGATATGAAACCCTAATATTTAAATTGGAAAAATAATTATAACACAGATAAATATTAAAATTATGAATATTAATAAAATAGGATACGGATTAGGGTTTCTTGCATTAGCAGGTTGTTCTACTGCCTCTGAAGTAAAAGAAACTACAGCCCCTAATATCTTGTTCATTATGAGCGACGATCATACTGCGAATGCTATTAGCAGTTATGGACTTCGTTTTGCAGAGATTTTACCTACTCCAAACATCGACAGACTGGCAAATGAAGGAGCAATGCTCACAAATTGCTTTGTAACTAATTCAATTTCAACCCCAAGTCGGGCTACAATAATGACAGGTAAATATGGCCATAAAACGGGTGTTTATACACTTTGGGATGATATAGTGAAGGAGGATGATAATATCGCAAAATATATACAGGCAAGTGGTTACGAAACGGCAATAATTGGTAAATGGCATCTTCATACCCAACCAAACGGGTTTGATTATTATAGTGTATTGCCTGGCCAGGGAAAATATTTTAATCCGGTTTTTAAAGAGTCCGGAATGGAATGGATTGATAATAGTAAAGAGGGGAATACTTATGAGGGTTATACAACAGATATAATTACAGACAAAACATTGGATTGGCTTGATGGACGTGATAATTCCAAACCTTTCTTTTTAATGAGTCATCATAAAGCACCTCATGGATTATGGGAATATGCTCCTCGTCATGAACATCTGTTCGATTCTGTAAGCATACCTGAGCCTTTTAGTCTAATGGAAGATAAATCTCATAGAAGTGATGGTTCAAAAGAGTTCGGTAGAAATATGCTGAATATGTCAACAAGGATGAGTGAACCGAGAAGAGGAGGGTTTTGGCCGACAGGTAAAATGGATATTACCGGGATGAGTGATGAAGAAAGAATACGGGCGGCTTATCAGAAATACCTTAAGGATTATCTGAGAACCGTGGCGGCAATAGATGAAAATGTAGGTCGTGTTCTTGATTATCTGGAAGAAAATGACCTCGTTGAAAACACCATTGTTATTTATACTTCAGACCAGGGTATGTTTCTTGGAGAGCATAGTTATTATGATAAGAGATGGATGTTTGATGAAGCACTAAAAATGCCATTCTTAATTCGTAAACCAGGAGAAATTGAACCAAAAACTAAAGTTTCTGATGTGATTACAAATCTCGACTTTGCGGAGCTATTATTGGATTATGCCGGTCTGGAAATTCCAGAAGACATGCAGGGAAGAAGTTTCAGGGAGAACCTTAAAGGAAATTCACCTGACGACTGGAGACAATCGATGTATTATCACTACTGGATGCACTTTGAAGGATCAAATGTACCGGCACATTACGGTATCAGAACAAAAGAATATAAACTTATTTTCTTTTATGGCAGTGGACTGGGATTAAATGGAACAAATGATGACTGGAAAACACCTGTGTCATGGGAATTATACGATTTGAAGAATGATCCATACGAAGTAAATAATGTATATAATGATCCGGATTATGCTGAGGTGGTGGTCCAAATGAAAAAAGAATTGAAAGAACTTAAAGATCAATATGAAGATTTCGATTCTGATTATCCAGATCTTGAGAAAGTAAGTGAGATGAATTGATCTTTATACTCAATGTAATATTTGTAATATCAAAATTGACTTACTGATTTTCTTTAAGAGGCTTTCTGAAGTAATTTCGCGCAATGGAATGTGGTTGGGAAATTGAACTGCAGTGTGATAGAAAAATAATCATAATTGTTTAATAATCTTTAAAATGAAAAAATCAAATTATAAATTGTCTGGTATTCTACTTTCAGGAGTTGTAATAGCTTCGAGTTGTGCAAACAGTGGAGGTGATAAGAATGTTGATTTGAAACAACCAAATATTATCTTTTTGCTAACCGATGATCAGGCATACAATACGCTTGGGGTTATGGGTAACGATGAAGTAACAACCCCAAATATCGATAAACTTGCCAATCAATCGGTAATATTTGATAATTACTATAACACAACTGCTATAAGTATGGCCAGTCGGGCAAATATTATGACCGGGATGTACGAATTTAAATCCGGATGTAATTTTCAGCATGGTCCGCTTACAAGTGAGAAATTTCAACTCTCATATCCCATATTGTTAAGGGAAGCAGGCTATAGAATTGGTTTTGCAGGAAAATTTGGTTTTGCCGTGACTGAAAGCTCAGAAAGTAATTCAAGTTACCATACATATGACCGACTCCCGGTTGATGAATTTGACTGGTGGAAGGGTTGGCCGGGACAAGGCTATTACCAAACAGAGAAAAATAAATATATGGTGGAATATGCGGAAGAATATCCTCATGTTTCAACTGCCCTTGGTGCCGCTGCAAAAGATTTTCTCAGGGAGTCGGCCAGCAGTGAGCAGCCATTTTGTTTATCGGTGAGTTTTAAAGCTCCGCATAGTCCGGTTTCCCCAAATAAAGACTTCAATCATATATATGAAGGAGCAGAATTTACAAAACCGGTAAATTATGGCGAAAAAGGTGCTGCGCATCTTCCTGAACAATCAAAACAAGGAAGGCAATATACCAAGTTAAGAGATAGGTATTTTCCTGAAAAATATGATGAGGCAATGGCAAAATATCACCAGCTTATTTATGGTGTCGATGTAGCTGTTGGAATGATTATGGACGAGCTTAAAGTGCTCGGTCTCGATGAAAATACAATTGTAATTTTCACCTCCGATAATGGATATTTCACCGGAGCACATGATTTTGGAGGTAAAGTTTTGCCTTATGAGGAAGGAGCAAGAGCCCCGCTGATTATTTATACTCCGGGAAGGAATGAAACAGGTAAAGCACTTCGTACAAATGCATTGGCAGGGAATATTGATATCGCTCCTACAATTCTGGAATACTCCGGTTTAAGTATTCCTGAAAATATGGACGGCGTGAGTTTGATCCCTGTTGTTGAGGACCCTACAACTTCTGTAAAAGATAATCAGCTTTTTGTACAGGCATGGGGCGAAACTCCTGCACAGTCATTATCATTAATTCATAAGGATTATAAATATTTATACTGGTTTTACGGGGAAGGAATGGAACCGGCTGAAGAATTATATAATTTGGATGAAGACCCTTATGAGATGAATAATCTTTTTGCCGATCCTTCTGAAAAATCTATGCTGGATGAAATAAGATCTGTTTATGATTCATATATAGAAAAATGGGTTGCAGAATGTGTGCCAGGGAACAATTATCCGGTATACGGAGAAATTTTCGACCGGAATATTTCCTGGGATAATAAAAAGCAATTTGTAAAATATAGAGGAGATAAATAAACGATTAATTATAGAAAATTTATCCAGCTCCAGCGGAGCGACATCTTTGTAGA
>JAGLSB010000344.1 GCA_023135955.1 Bacteroidales bacterium
TTGACATGACAATGATTGTTGATGGAATTAAGTCCGGAATGAAAATTATAATAGAGGGATACAATCTGGTAAAAGATGGTTCACAGCTTAAGATAATTACAGAATAGACAGAGATTAAAAGGGAAATTATGACATCAAAAGATATTTCAGAAAAAGTAACACGGGAATTCAAGCTAACTACACTGGCTTTAAAAAACCGGAACACTGTATTTCTGCTTACACTAATCATTATTATTTTTGGTTTACTGAGCTATTCCAAATTACCCAAGGAATTATTTCCTGATATTGTTATTCCGACCGTAATGGTTCAAACCACTTATCTTGGAAATTCACCTATCGACATAGAAAATCTGGTAACACGACCGATTGAAAAAGAGCTTGACGGCATCAACGGTATCAAGGATCTCTCCTCAACCTCAGCACAGGATGCTTCAATGATTTTCGTTGAATTTAACACCGGAATTGACATAGAAGATGCGCTCGATGATGTTAAAGATGCGGTGGATAAAGCTAAAAGCGAATTGCCAAACGATCAGAGTTTGTTTGATCCACTTGTAATGGATTTCGACCTTTCAGAGTTTCCGATTCTGAATATTAATTTATCGGGCGATTTCAGCCTGGAAGAACTAAAAGACTACGCCGAATATATTGAAGATCATATTGAAACCATCCCTGAAGTATCAAAAGTTCTTATTGAGGGTGTTGATGAAAAAGAAATTAAAATCAATGTGGATTTACATAAAATGGAAGCTTTTGAGCTTGGTTTTATGGATATTCAATTTGCCATTGGAGATGAAAACGTGAGTATGTCGGGAGGTGAAATTCTTCTGGGCGAGACTCGTCGTTCAATTCGGGTTGATGGTGAATTTAAAAATATTGAGCAAATTGGAGACATCATTATTAAAAGAGATGGTGATAAACCAGTATTTTTGAAAGACATTGCCGAGATTATCGATGGCTATGCTGAACCAAAAAGTTATGCCCGGCTTAACCATCAACCAGTAGTATCGGTACAGGTTATAAAAAAGAGTGGCGAGAACCTTTTACAGGCTACCGATCAGATTTTTGAATTTCTCGATGAGGCGAAAGAAAAAGGGACTCTTCCCGCAAATCTTACCGTTTCGCTTACCAATGATCAGTCTGAAATGGTAAGAATGCAGCTTCATAATCTGGAAAACAATATCATTATGGGGGTTATCCTGGTTGTTCTGGTACTATTCTATTTTCTAGGTACCCGAAACGCTCTTTTTGTAGGGCTGGCTATTCCAATGTCCATGTTTCTCTCTTTCGCAATTTTGAGCCTGATAGGATATAAATTGAATATGATTGTATTGTTTTCACTTATCCTCGCTCTGGGTATGTTGGTTGATAATGCAATTGTGGTTGTGGAAAACATTTATCGCTTTGTCGATATGGGTTATCCTCCATTCAAAGCCGCAAAACATGGAGTTGGGGAAATTGCCGTTCCCATAATTACTTCAACCCTAACTACACTTTCCGCATTTCTTCCTCTTGCTTTCTGGGGGGGAATGGTCGGTGAGTTTATGAAAAACCTACCAATTACACTAATTATTGTTTTAAGTTCCTCACTTTTTACTGCACTTGTTATTGTTCCTGTATTCTCAGCAAGCTTTATTAAAAACGGGGGCAACAGAAAAAACAATATACCTAACAAAAAGAAAGGATACCGTACTACCTTAATATTACTGGCTATTTCAGCTCCGATGTTTCTATATGGGTGGCGGGTTATTCCTAACCTTTTGGTTTTAGCGGCTTTCTTCGGATTTATGAATGTAATATTTTTTCATAAGGCCGAGTTTTGGTTTCAAAATATATTTTTGCCTAAACTGGAGCAATTGTACGACAAAGTTCTTAATTTTTCTTTGAAAGGCAGGAATCCGTTATGGTTTTTTATGGGCACAATTGGCTTACTTATTTTAACTATTTTCTTTTTTGGTGCAAGAGATGTGGAAGTGAATTTCTTTCCTATTAATGAACCAAATTATATTAATATAGAAGCAGAATTACCATTGGGAACCGATATAATGAAAACAAACTCTTTCATGGTGGATCTTGAAAAAAGAATTGATAAGATTCTCCTCCCCTACCAAAAAGCTGTTGAATCGGTGCTTACAACGGTAGGGAAAAGCGCAAGCGGTGACATTGATGTGTCGGCGGGAGGGACTCCCTACAAAGCTTTTACTACTATTTCTTTTATAGATTTTAAAGATCGGGGCGATGTTGACACCAAGGCTGTTATGAGAGAATTAAGCAATGAGCTTATTAACACTTATCCCGGTGTAAGTATTTCTATTACTAAAGATGAAATGGGACCTCCAGCTGGTGGGGCAATAAATATTGAGGTTTCGGGTGAAGGATTTGATGAATTACTTGCCTTGAGCGATAGTATTATTGAAATAATTGAAATAAATCAAATTGAAGGTGTCGAAGGATTAAAAATGGATCTTTCTACTGATAAACC
>JAGLSB010000345.1 GCA_023135955.1 Bacteroidales bacterium
TAAACTATCGACTAAAACTACTACTACTTTCAATGTTATTATTCTTTTGTTAGTTGCAGTGTATTATTTTTTAATACACCCAACTAAACACTTATTGTAAAATAAAGCTATTGTAAATAACGTATGAAACTATATATATAAGAAGGAGCAGACCAAGACTTATCTGTATCCTCTTTAAAATTTTATCTCTCTCCATCTGATCCTGAATAGTCAATTATTTTCTTTAACATTTTAATCTATTTCGTGAATTTAAAATTAGGATAATAATCCAATACTCGTTTCATATGAATGTCTCATAGAGGCATAATAAATTGTCCGGATGGGTAAAATTTGGATTTTTTAAGGGGTGAAAATTGTCCCCTATACATGGAGGTAAAAATCAATCTTCCCTAAGCATGGTTGGAGCATAGCCAAACATCTCCTTGAAACATTTACTGAAATACTTAGGATTTGTAAAACCGACCATGTATGCAACTTCAGAAACACGTATGCCCTTGTTTTCTGATAAAATCTGATGAGCTCTTCTCATGCGCATAGAATGCAAAAGTTCCTGACCTGATTGCCCGGTCAGACTCTTAATTTTTCTGTAAAAATTTGCATGACTCATTCCCATCTTAGCTTCAAGAGAATTAATGGAGAAGTTTGAATTGGATAATTCCTCTTCGAGAGCGTTCCTCAAATCTTCCATGAATTTTTCATCCACAGTGGTTACAGTTACAGATGAAGGTTCAATTATATGGTTTTTTTGATATAATTTTTGGAGTTCTTTCCTCGCACGCAGAATATTATTTATCCGAAGTATGAGATAGTCTATTTTGAAGGGTTTTGGTATAAAATCATCTGCGCCTAATTCAATCCCTTTGTATTTGGTCTCCGCATCTATCTTTGCAGTCAGCAAAATTACGGGTATATGACTGATCTTTATATTCGATTTTATGTTTTGACAAAGTTCAATACCATCCATATTTGACATTATAATATCGCTTACAATCAGGTCAGGAGTCTTTGATTCAGCAATTTTCAGTGCTTCAATACCATCTGCTGCCTGGAGTACATTGAAGGATTTCATAAGTTCTTCAGCAATGAATCTTCGCATATCATCATTGTCTTCAACAACGAGAATTGAAGTGTCGAATTTTGCAGGGGCACCTGAACTGATTTCATAATGGTCATTTTCATTTATAAAGATATCCTCTGTACTTGCGTGCCTTTCTTCTTGCTCTTCTGGATTAATATAGGGTATGAAGAAACGAATGGTTGTGCCAATTTCCACTTTGCTGTCCAGTTCAATAAAACCTTCATGAGCATTGATAAGTTCCCGGGCATGAGACAGGCCAATGCCGTATCCTGGCATATTATTCTCCCGATCCTGGAAGAACCTGTCAAAAATTTTACTCGTCGTATCTTTATCTATACCTTTCCCGGTATCATGAACCTCAACTTTAACATAATAATCACAGTATCCGTTAACCAGGACTACATTACTCTCTTTTCTGACCTTTTTAACAGATATTTCAATTCTCCCTTTTTCTGTATACTTTATTGCATTGGAAATAAGATTAAACAAAACTTTAGACAGCATTTCAGGGTCAAAACTGGTATTCAGATCACCATGAACAGAATGAATTTTAAGCTTTAGTCCTTTTTTCTTTATTGCATAGGTAAAATGCGCAGCCTCTTCTTTGGTAAAAGAAATAATATCCATTGACATTAATCTGGGTGTCAGGGTTCCACTTTCAGCTTTTCTTATATCAAGTAATTGCTCAACTAAAAAACTCAATCGCTTTACATTACGTTGTATAAGGTCCAGTGTCTTTTTTATGTCCTTATTCAAATTACCATATTTCTGTAATTTTTCCAGGGGGGCACTAATCAGTGATAGGGGGGTCCTTAAATCATGTGAGATATTGATAAAAAACTTAGTGCGTAATTCATTCAGTTCATGAAGTTTTTGACTGTGTTCCTTTTCGAGTACTAATCTGTTTTTTGTCGTGTATCGGATTATCGTAAAATGAGAGAAATAAAATAGTATAAGCAGTACAATAAGAGCATAAATTACATAAGCCATCCATGTTAACCTGAATGGTTTTTGAATATGCACATACACTTGCCTTGTCGAACCCCAAATACCATCTGCATTCGAGCCCCGGACTTTAAAAATGTACTCACCATAGCGTAGATTTGTGTAATTCGCGATTCTGTCATTTGCGTCTGTTATATGCCAATCATCATTGAATCCCTGGAGGGTATATTCATATTTCGCGTTTTTCGAATTTGGATAGATCATAGCTGAGAACTCAATTCCAATATTTCTTTGCTTTGGTAATAATATGATTGAATCGGACAGTACTATGCTCTTTTTCAGAGGAACATTTCTTCCTGTATTTTCCTGGGGAGTCATTTTGACACTGTTTAAATAAAAACCAGTAAGGTTAGTTCTTGATTTCAGTTTACTGGGTTCTATTTGATCCGGATGGAAAGTATTAAATCCATTGACTCCACCCATAATTATTTCACCGTTGTTTCTCTTACATACAGTATGCTCAGAAAATTCATTGCTCTGTATACCATCAGACTCATAATAATTGGTGAAACATTTCTGAACGGGATCAAATTTTGAAAGTCCGCCATTTGTCCCCATCCATAAATTGCCCATGCTGTCTTCAGTGATAAATTGAATCATGTTATTGGGCAAACCATCTTTTATTGTAAATGATTCGAAAGAAACCTTAGAGACAGAATCGATAATCATTTTATTTAATCCTTCAAAGGTGCCAATCCATATATTCTGATTCCTGTCTTTTACGATTGATCTTATATAATTATTGCTTAAGGAAGTGCTTTCTTCTTTTTTCTTATATATCCTGACATCCTCAGGAAAATGGTTTTCATCCAGAATGAAGACATCAAGCCCCCCTCCCTCCGTTCCTACAAACAGTTCATTTGAATCCTCAATAAATAAAATTACCCTGCAATTATTGGCTGAGGTTGCAGGTGTTGTAATTTCCGAATAAACAGTATTTGTGATGATTTTATCGTCAACAACCGAAAAACGCACGATACCATTCAATGATGCATACCAGAATACTCCGGGCTTACTTCTTTCAACATAGAATACAGCAGCATCCTGGAAAATATTGCTCCTGCTCAATAATTGCATGCCACGGCTGTTAATTTCAACCAGGTGTATCCCCTTATTAGTACATACAAAAAACTTATTCCCCATGAAATTTTTAATATCGAAAACCGCATCCGTATCGAATCCTAATTTCTTGTAACTCTCATTATCAAGACTATAGATGAATAAGCCGTTGTTGTGTGTGCCGATTAGTACCTCATTACGGTTATAAACAGAGACAGAACGTATAAAATTCGACACCGACGGTTTACCAACCTGGTCATAAAACATATAATGTTCAAACTTTTTTTGCTCCGGATTAAAAATATTGACTCCTGATCCTATGGTGCCTACCCATAGATGATTATCATTTGAAACATACAGGGAATAAACAAGGTTGGATTTTAAAGAATATTGATTACCGGGTTTGTGTTGTATCCTTTCAAATAAAATAGTCTCATTATTAAGTTGATCTGATTTGATAAAATTAATTCCGGCGTTCTG
>JAGLSB010000346.1 GCA_023135955.1 Bacteroidales bacterium
CAAACCATCTGTTAAGTAGTAAGGCAGACATCCAGGCACCAATTTTGCCTGCATGATTTTCAACAATGATATCAGGACCAGAAAATATTTTTGCCCATGTAAAATCCTGATCCGTTTGCCAATTAAAAAAATAGGATATAAATGCCAATACCATATAAATGGCTAACAATATCAGAAAGGATCCGAAAGTAATTTTAAACTTTTCATCCTTAAAAAACTGTACTATCGAACGTAAAGTTGAAACTATTCCCTTTTTTTTGTTCATGTAGTGAGAAAATATAAAATTAATTACTTGAACAGCTCAGCAAGCGTATTTTCCATTTTTATTCTGGTTACTGGCTCATAATCGTCTGGAATTGAGAAAATATTAATTGAGGCACTGTCTTCTTCAAAACTTTCAGCTACCAGATACATTTCCAAAACGCTTAGTTTAGTATAAAATTGCAGGAGTACTTCATCTATCGAACTATATGGTGTATTATTATTGGGAGATTTAACGTCGATATCATTTGTTGTATATATTTTCAATCCGTTAATCCCAATTTGCCCCAAATCATATTCTTTAGCCTTGAAACCAAGAATGTTAGCACTCTTTCCTGTAGGCTTAAGAACCATAGCTTTCATAGGATCAATTCCACAAGGAAATTCACCATTTGGGCCCAAATAATAATATTTTTTATCAAATAATTTCAGCAGAGTGGTTACTTTTTTTTTCTTGAGATTTGCTATATACGTTAAGGAAAACTGACCTAGAAAACCTTCTATAGAATTCATTGCGTAATCATCACCAAAAACAAGTTGCATTTTATTGGGTAATATTCTTGTAGGAATACTACCGGCATTTTCATTAATATAAGTGACGTCGTATTGAATAATCTTTATTTCCACAGTCTCATCACCTTTCCTGGTACTACAGGAATAAAGTAAAATTGATGCAATAAATATCAGAGTTAAATATTTTAAAAGTCTTAAAATCAACAAATTATAAAATATATTAATAATACTCAAAGTTATAAATTTAATTAAATTATTTTAAAATAGTTTTAAACAGATTTATTATAAGAGCCTTTGATAGCTAATTAGTGAACAGGCTATTTGGGTAATATTCCCCGCAGCTTGCTGCGATAGAACATAATTTTCCTATTTATAGCATGGTAACTCTGCTGCGAAGTAGTTGATTTGAAAAGTTAAATATTCTGAAAGTAGGAGATAAATACTAATTATATTTTTTGATAAAACTTGTTTTATAACAATGATTACTTCTTGACTGCAGATACATATTTTATTTAGTTTTGTTGCTTTTAGAATGAGAGGGATATATTATTTAATCTTCTGTTCTATTAAGTTCTAATTTTGAGATTATGAATAAATTAGCAGTTGTGGCATTGGGTGGAAATGCTTTATTGAGAGGAGATCAAGTGGGAACAATTGAAGAGCAGGAGCAGAATACAACTGATACTCTGGAAAATCTTGTTTTTTTAATTCGTGAAGGTTATGATTTGGTATTAAGTCATGGAAATGGGCCACAGGTAGGTAATATTCTAATGAGAAATGATGCTGGTGAAAGTATGTATCAGATACCACAGATGCCTCTGGATATATGTGTTGCAGATTCACAAGGGGGTATTGGATATATGATTGAGCGGATGCTAAGGAATGTTCTCAATAAGCACAAAATAAATAAAGAAGTAGTTACTTTGGTAACCCAGGTTGTTGTAGATAAAAAGGATGAAGCTTTTTTAAATCCAACCAAAAGAGTTGGTAAAATTTATTCTAAAGAAGATTCTGAAAAGATTTCCAGGGAAAAAAACTGGACATTCAAAGAGGAAGTGAAAGTTAAAGATGGGTGGAGGAGAGTTGTACCTTCTCCGAAACCTGTTGGAATTATCAATGAGAAAGTCATCAGAACTTTGGCTAAGCAGGGGACTATAGTTATCGCTGCTGGAGGCGGAGGTGTTCCGGTTTATATTGATGAGAAGAATGATATTCGCCCAGCTGAGGCTGTTATAGATAAAGATTTTGCTTCGTCAATGTTAGCAGCACGAATTGGAGCAGATGAATTTTATATATTAACAGATGTCCCTTTTGTCTACATAAACTATAAGAAACCAGAACAGGAAGTGAAAGAATTTTTAAATCATCAGGATACAAAGAAATATCTGGATGAAGGGCAATTTTCAGAAGGAAGTATGGCTCCGAAAATTAGAGCTTGTTTACAATTTATCGAAAATGGAGGATCTAAGTCTGTTATAACTGAGGCTTTTAAGCTTGAAGATAGAAGTTTTGGTACAAAAATCACTTTGGATTACGAAGATTAGCTGCTTTATGATAATTTTGTATTCTAATATTAGATATAATTACAGTAAAAACTTTAATCAGGAATAATAAAATCTCTTTTTAGGGCTTTAATCAACAAAATAAAATACTATGGCATTCAATCTAAAAAATAGAAATTTTTTAAAACTTCTAGATTTCACACCTAAAGAAATAAAGCATTTCATCGAATTGTCAATTTCTTTGAAAAAGGCCAAATATGCTGGTACTGAGCAGCAAAGACTAAAAGGAAAAAATATTGCTTTAATTTTTGAAAAGAGCTCTACCCGTACAAGATGTGCCTTTGAGGTGGCAGCCCTTGACCAGGGGGCTCATGTTTCTTACCTGGGACCATCAGGATCTCAGATTGGAAATAAAGAATCGATGAAAGATACAGCAAGGGTTTTGGGGCGGATGTATGATGGAATTGAATACAGAGGTTTTGGACAATCCATAGTTGAAGAATTAGGAGCATATGCTGGAGTTCCTGTATGGAATGGTCTTACGAATGAGTTTCATCCAACTCAGATTTTAGCTGATGTAATGACTATGATTGAACATACTGATAAGCCACTTAGTGAGGTTAGCTTTTGTTATCTTGGTGATGCCAGAAATAATATGGGGAATTCTCTGCTTGTTGGAGCTGCAAAATTAGGAATGGATTTTCGTGCAGCGGCCCCAAAGGAAGTTCAGCCAACTGATGAGCTAGTTGAACAATGTCGTGAAATTGCGAAAGAAACTGGTGGAAAAATTCTTATAACTGATAATGTTGCTGAAGCAGTTAAAGGAGTTGACTTTGTGTATACTGATGTATGGGTATCTATGGGAGAACCTGAGAAAGTTTGGCAACAAAGGATAGAATTGCTAAAAGATTATCAGATAAATCAAAGAGTATTGGATCTTACCGGCAATCCGGATGTGAAGTTTTTACATTGTCTGCCTGCTTTTCATAATCGTGAAACGAAAATAGGAGAGGAGATCTATCAAAAATTTGGCATTGAGGCTATGGAAGTAAATGATGAAGTATTCGAATCGGAACATTCAATTGTATTCGATCAGTCCGAAAATCGTATGCATACGATAAAAGCTGTAATGGTTGCTACCTTAGGGGCATAAGTATTGCTACTATTCCTATTAATTTACTGAATTGGATTTCAATAATTATTATATGTTATTGATGGTTTTGGTTTGTGGGAATTTGGGGTAGAAGGGGGTAGATGAGGGATTTGGAGAAATGAATATTATTCTTATTTTAAACCTCGGAGGTGGGGT
>JAGLSB010000347.1 GCA_023135955.1 Bacteroidales bacterium
CTCCGGTCATGTGTTGCAGTTAACAAACCTTTAGCATATTCTGCCTCCCCCTTTTTATATAAACCCTCCATTAAATATTGAGCCCCATATACACTACATGCCATTCCTCGGGATTTAATAAATGCTATTACGCTGTCTTGATATTCATCAGGGACTAATCCTACCGCTAGAGGAAGCATATTGGCATGCAAAGAGGAATGAGAAGAGCCTTCTCCATCAATATATATACCTTTTTCCTGGTCAATTAGGATATTGTTGAAAGTATTTCTTACTTTTTTGGCTAAATCATGGAATAAAACTGAGTCCTCTTTTTTATCCAGAAACCCCGCTATTTCTTCCATTAATTCAAGATTCCAAAAGTAAAAAGCGTTTACAACAGTATTCACATCAACCATATCATAGCCGTCTCGTTCTCCTTCAGGTCTTGCCAGCTTCCATCCTGTATCTTTTTGCCCTGGAGGCCAGTCGACAAGATCACGTAGACTGGCATTAGGATCAGAAAATCCTAGCTTTTGCATGTATTCAGCAGTTAATTTTTCTGATTTGACAGTGATTAATCCATCCTCACGAGCAAGAAAATGCAAAGTTTTGTTTTTCAGATGATCGTAATTATTCTCAATGGATTCAAGATTTCCAGTGTATAAATAGTCTTTGTAGAACATCGGAACAGTATGGAGTATCCACTCGGTGGGCCAGGTGGGATTAGATAAAAAATACTCATTTGTAAGCCTGGCCATGGAATATTCACGGTCGGTACAGTAATGTCCCAATTGGTTTATATAAGCATCTCCTTCGTATGGGATTCTCTCACGGTCCCCATCCACATAAAGGCCCGTAAAAGAAGTGGCTTTTATGCTATACTTACAAATATCCCAGATCTGGTTTAAAATAGTATCCGAGCTGGTAAAATAACTTGCTTCATCATCAAAAGTATAGGAATATAATTTTTGAAAGACATTATTATCGGGATCTGCATTGAAATTTTCAATTTCACAATAGCGGAAGGGGATCACTACCCCAAAGGAATCTGGCAGTTGCACAGCCCTGGAACCCGTATTTCTTTTATCTGGGGGGAGTAAAACTTGATATTTGGTTTCTTTGGGACTTACAATTAATTCAGTTCTTTGATAGCGAATTGATCCTTGCGGATTCCTGTCGATACGATTTTCTGCAATTAATTTTTCTCCCAAATGAATGATTAAAGTATCTGTTTGCTTTGGTTTTATTTTTAAGATAAGACTACCAAAGCCTGCTTTCCCAAAGTCATAAAAATGATGATCTTCTGAAATAGCAGCTGATTTAACAGCTTTGTTTAGAGTAATTTGAAAATTATTTGATGTGGTAGCGTAGTCTGTAAAACTACCTGTTTTAAAATGCTGGATAGATGAATAAGCTGTGGGTTTATCCAAAATATTCCAAATGCGAACTTTCCAATAGTAATCTGTGTTTTCATTTAATTCCGGACCATCATACTCAATTTCTGTTGAGTTCTTTACTGGAAT
>JAGLSB010000348.1 GCA_023135955.1 Bacteroidales bacterium
AACCATTCAGGCATGCTGGGATTTACTTCTTCAGGTTCTTCATTGTACCTTTCAGCTCTTTTAAATAATGCATTATTGCCGGCAGAGCCATAAGTTCCTGTTAGCAGAGTGTAACGGGAAGGTCCACAACTTGGTGCGTTAACATAATGGCTGGCAAAAATCATCCCTTTTGCAGCAAGTGCATCAATATTGGGTGAATGAATATAGTCTGCCCCAAAACAATTTAATTCAGGGCGCAAATCGTCAATACATAATAATAAAATATTAGGTTTTTGTGGCTCTTCTGATTTTGGGGTACATGATATGAGAGCTAAAATAGGAATTTGAACTATGGATAATTTGTATTTCATTGATTTTAAATTCTATCTTTCACATTTATTAGTTTAGCATTTTTCAATTTCTTAAGCCTTTTCATTTTCTGTATTATTCCAATTCACCTTTAAAAAACAGTTCCTCTTTTATCTTTGTAATATTATTTTCTGCTACTCGTCTAAGAGATATAGTCTTTTGCTGTTCACCAAGACCGCTCATTGAAGTCTCAGATTCTTCTGGCAATAAGCTTAAAAATTTCTCGTAATTTTCCAGAGCACTTTTATTATTGTTAAGTTTATATTGATACAGGGATGCTATAAAAAATATATATTCTGGTTTAGGATAATATTCATATGCTTTTTGATAGCACATTAATGCTTTCTCATGATTATTAAGTCTACTGTAAATTGATTGTTTCTCATTATATAAGGCAGAAAGTACTTTATTGTCAGGTTGCAATAATGAATCAGCCCGGTCAAAAAAGTATAAGCCTTTGGCCGGATTTGGAGAGTTCAAGTATCCCCTGCCTAATACATAGCAGACTTCAATATCACTTGAATCAAGCTGAAATGCCTTAACTAAGTGTTTTTCAGATATTATTAATAAATTATTGTTAAACTCACTAATCCCTAAATGTTTTAGAATAAATTTGCTTGAATCCCCTTTTTCATATAAATACTTAAAACATAATTCAGAAGTTTTGAAATCTTCCATGTTGAAACTTGCAATCCCCTTAATTTTGATGAGTTTTTTATTTGTCGAATCACTACTTAATCCAGTTTCGCATGTTTCAATTGTTTTTAAGTATTTTTTATTCTTCAGATATAAATTCGCCAGCTTAAAAGCTATCAACTGATCATCAGGATTTATCAGCAGAATTTTTGAGAATATTCCAATAGCAGAATCTATGTCCTCATGTTGATAATAATTATCTCCAAGATGTGAGAGATATTCCAAATTTAATGAGTCGGTTGAAATTTTATTTATTAACAGCTCAATAGCTAAGCCATATTCACCTTGAAATTCCAGAATGTTAATGTATTTAATGAAGTTATCATACTTGTCAATGTGTTTTTCAAGTAATGGCTTTGCTTGACCGTATTGCCCTGTTTTATATAAAAAATCAGTAAATAAGTTTTCAATAGCTTCATTATCTTCGAACTTTGTAATTCCTTCGCCTAAAACTTCTAAGGCTTGTAATGTTTCACCTTTTTTATCAAGTATTAAAGAATTCCAGTAATAATCATTGGGGGACTGCAAAACCTGACTTGCTTCGAAAATCTGTTCATACTCACCTCGCAGGAATAATAAATCAAAGCTATTATCCTGACTAAAAACTACATTACTAAATAAAATGCAGAGAGCTAAATTAATAATCTTCATAATCTGTCATCTTTAATATGAGCTTTGTGAATTACCTGTTTTGTAGGGTTATTCCATCATTCGATTCTTCAAATCCATTTGCTCATGCAAGATCCTTGTTATTTCAACTTCATGTTCAGAGACTTTTCTGTAAAATATAATATGTCGTCCTACCCTAATTCCAAATAATCGATTTACTATCCCTTCATAATTTTTTCCAATGTTTGGATTTTCTGCTATTTCTCTGCAGTTTTCTAGTAACATTAGGTAGTATTTGTCTGCTTGATATTCAGACCAGTAATCAAAAGTGTAGTTCCAAATTCCCGATAAATCATCTACAGCTTTATTAGTTAAAATGAACTTAGCCATTCAACTTCTTTTTTGCTTTTAATTCCTTTAGATGGTTCTCTGGATTGAAATCATGAGCAATACCGCTTTCAATACCTTCTTGTATTGCATTTCTTAAAGCAATCATTTTATTTTCTTCTTCTTCCAATAATCTTAATCCAGCCCGAATTACTTCACTGGCATTTTTATATCTTCCAACATTTAAACGACTTTGAATAAATTTATCAAAGTAATTTCCTAAGGATATTGATGTATTTTTACTCATATTTTAACTGTTTTATGTAAAAGTACCAAATATTGGTAAAACAACCAAAAAATTCTTTCTTTCGTATCTCATCACATAACCAATTTTGTGCAATTACATATATCCTTGTTATATTTTTATTTCAATATAATTTGAATTATTGTCGCAATGCTTGATAAGTTGCTGCTTATCTGTCATCGCTAATCTAATTACTTCTTCAAAATCTTCAGGATGAGATTCCAAATAAGAAATCATATCTGCTTTATAAAAGTTTGTTATTATATGTTCTAATGCTGTTCCCATGAGATTAATGCTGTTCAAATTTCACAGATATTTAATTTTTTTCAATAAATGCAATATTCATTGTATTCATCTCTTACAGCATTCAGTTTTGAACTCCTTTAAGTATTAATTTTTGATCTTAAAAGTTCCGGTAAGCTTATCAAATGTTATGTCGATAGAAGTCCTCTTTACATTAGAATACCTATCGCAAATTTCTTTGTTATGATCATAATTATCGTTCGTATTATCAAGCTTTTCACAGAAATTTTCTAAACCTTCATCTATCTTATATTGAATAGATAATCCTTTCTTTGGGAGTGAAAAATAGCTTGATATTTCTTCAACTGAGCCATTATAATCACTGTCAAAAAACATTTGGATATTTACTTCAGGAAAAATATTGGGTATTTCAGAAAACAAGTTATTTTCGAATAAATAGAATTTGGGATGACTTCCACCAGTTTGATAATATGCTAGAGCATCTCCGTAAAATCCATTGATAGCTATAATATCTTTTCCATCATTGGTTTTGAACAAAGCAAGTTGTCCTGTATAATTACCTCCTCCCGTGCCTTCATCCTCGTATTCAAAAAAACCGTTGGCCACATCAAATGTTCCTCCATCATTGCCAGGTATAAAAACCTCCGTTTTTTTAAGGAGTACATAATAGTCAGCAATGGATCTATTTTCCTTCTTAAGTATATCGACTCCGTTTATTGTCAGGTAGGGTTGTTTAATGGATTTTATGGGATCGTCATTGTACTGAATTTTTCTTTTAGTGATTTTATAAGTAATATGGCCACTTCTTTCTTCAAGAATGTGCACAGTGGCCTGGATCCATTGTCCATGTTGATCATAAATGAAGTGTATCTGATTCCAGTAGCCATCATCGGTGAATGATATCAATTGCGACTTTTCATTGTATTGGAAGGTGTATTTACCATCAATTATTAAAGTATCAGTGAGTTCTTGTTCTGCGTATTTTTTATAAATAGGAGATAAATCTGATTGGTAAGAAGAAAGCCAAAACAAATCAGGTGAATAGACCTCTTCTACATTTTCGGAAATACCTTCCTGATTCTCATAGGAGAAATTAGTCTGAACAGCTGATTCTAATTCACCATCATCATTAAGTTTAACTTCTGTAATATTCCTTAACTCCTTGAGCACATGATTCTCAGCTAATGTATCAATCAGGTAAGTAATTTGTTGATAAGCTTTTGGTGTAATTTTGTATGCATCATTCGTACAAGAAAATAAAATTACCGGGAGGATCATTAGGGCTATTTTTTTCATGATGTGAGATTTTAAGTTTTTTTAATAAAATCGTACAATTTATCACTAAGGTTTGCTATTTGGCAAGTTAGGCATTTCGGAGTACAAACCTATCAAGTTTGCACTGAGCCGCAGCTTTTTTTTGCACCACTGAAATATCCTTTTTGTAGCCGAAGCAAAAGTTCCGGCGGTTTTCCAACAAAGCACCAAATTACTCAAATAATACACTACTTATTAAGTGTTCGTGAGCTTAAGGTTCTGCGTTACGCTCGTTTTTGAAACAGTCATTTACAAAAATTAACTCCTTATTTTCATCCCCATGTACATCGGGACACAAGCCTTGTTTTTGACGTTATCTTATCAAAGACTTGAAAATTCGGAGTTTTCTGTAAGACACTAATTATGCAACATAAAGCTATTCATTTTCCTGCCATCTTAAACTAAATATTATTTAGAATGAGAATAAATAAAGAAGAAAATTAAGACATTTTCATGATTTTCGACATAACTAAGTATAGGGGCTATGTAATAGGAAGGGAACAATAAATTTAAACTACAGAATATGGGAGTTTCAAAATTTGGAAGAGGACCACCGAAAAAAGGAAGGAAATGGAAATATCAATTCACTAATTTCTTAAGTTTTTACTTACTAAAACAAAAAATATGACAGAACAATTAATAAACCAAAAATTGAATGAACTTAATTCGATGGCCGAATTGGAGGCAAAGAGCCCATCCATTCCGGTTTCAGTAATGTTGCAGGAAGCTGCAAATTTGTATGAATGGTGCTTAAAGGACAAAGACTCTCTAAGTGGAGCAGGCCTAGACTGGAAACTTGTTGAGGATTTGGAATTACGAGCCGGTGCTCTCCGTGTTAGTCAGGCAAAATGGCGCTCTGAATATAAATCCTATCAGGATTGCCAGGCAGAGTGGAAAATTGCTGCACCGGAAGCATTTAATCTTCGCGATGAGCTATTGCATCATTTTTACCATGCACTTTATAATAATCCCATTGAATATTCCAAGGTTCAGAGAATTGCTGAAGGAGGCAGCAATGCGGATATGATTCAGGATCTTATTGAACTTTCTGAGCTTGGCCTAAAGCACTCCGAAACTTTAAGAGCCATAGGTATGGATTTAAGTTTGATGGATGAGGCCAGATCAAAATCCTTTAAACTCGACGGACTTTTAGCAAAAGTAAATGGTGCTAAATCAGAAATGAGCCCAATGCTTGAACTAAGGAATAAGGCATTCACTCATCTTAAAGAAAGTCTTGTTGAAATACGACGTGTAGGACAGTATGTTTTCTGGAGAAATGATGAGCGCTTACAAGGATACGCGAGTCTGTATTTACGGAGAAAGAATCGCTCGCAGAAAAAAAAGGAAGATCAAGCCATTGTATAAAGAAAGCATAAAAGTAGCGCAAATCCCCATAGGCACTGTACAATTCATATCCGGGCGGGCTAAACACCTGTCCGGTTAACGAAAAAAGCTATACGGATGGCTTAAACCCCTATCCGGGTGGATTTAATACCTATCCGGACGACGAGAAAACCAATCCGGGCGTGTCAAACACCTATCCTAACAACGAAAAAACCAATCCGATCAAAGAAAAAACCAATCCGGGCGTGTCAAACACCTATCCGGTTGAATTTAATACCTGTCCGTACGACGAGAAAACCGATCTTTCTAAGGAAAATATTCATCTGCGAGCTGAAAAAATTTGTCAGGATAGAATAAGAATGATTATTGTTAGGAATTTATTATTTCTGATGTAAACACATCATAATAAATGTTCTCATATATTGCCTATTTGGAAAAGTATAGTTACCTTTCTGAATAGATAAAGTAAAAATATACGTACGAATACCTTGACAATTACGTTGTATGCAAGGCTAAAAAAGACAGAGCAAATTGATAGATTGATTTGTAAATTGAAATAATAAGTGGCTAAGATTAGAGCATTGATTGAAGTTCAGTGCAAGAAAAAATTAGTTTTTGCCCGCCCCCTTCTGCCCTTCGGGACAGTTAAGGAAGCCAACGCACATTGCACACATTTGCAAATCGCACAGGCTGACGCACAAACCGAAATTCGCAAAAGAGTGCAATTTTTGCCAACACACAATTAGGACATTATGGAAGGTTCAGCATCACAAGCAGGTTTTTATTATCAAAATAATGTAGCAGCATTAAAAATAATTGATTGCTTATTTTTTAATTCAGATATTAATTACATCGAATTAGAGAATTATTCAAAAGGACATCATATTGATGATATTATAGTTTACAGTAAAGACAGGATTGATTATTATCAAGTAAAATGGTCGAACGATGGAGAGACCGTTTATTCATTGTATAATCTTTTAAATGCGGAAGAGGGTAAAAAATCTTTATTCAAACAATTGTCAGAGGGATATAAAAGTGTATTAAAAAACAAAGTTGATTTTTCTATAACTCTTTACACGACAAAAAGAGAAGGTTCTGAACGACGACCAAGCAAAGGAATTAATCATAGTCTGCCGGAAATACGGAGAAAAATATTTGAACCACTTAAGAAGTCATCTTTAGGCTATGAATCAATAAATGATTATGATACATACAAAGACTCACTTGAAATTATTAGAAATGAATGCGATTTAAGTAAAGATTCTTTTAATGATTTTATAAAAAAACTGGAATTCTTATTTAGTCAAGAATCAACAGAGCAAATCCAAAACGAGATTAGGTTTAAATTTGACAAACTTGGGATTGAAGATAATCTTCTTGAAAAACTTCTTGATGGTGTTGTTAATTGGAGTATTACAGGTGAAAAGATTACCAAAAATTCAGTATTAAAAGTATTAGGCATTTCTAGTAGATTCGAGGATAAGCTTTCTCATTATTTTAAAGTTGTTGATGATAAACATTATGTTCCTAATAAATCATTACTTTCAAAACTATATATTGCTTTAAATGAATTATGTGGAGGGTATATTTTCATTGAGGGATTACCTGGAATTGGTAAATCTACAGCACTTACAAAATTTAAAAAATCCAATCCAGATGTAACATTAGCCTACTATTGTTTT
>JAGLSB010000349.1 GCA_023135955.1 Bacteroidales bacterium
GTAGCCGAAATGAAAGAGGTAATATATAATCCGGAAAAAGCCAGAGAGGTTGCTGAGCACAATTTCGAATTGGGTAAAAAGCACTTTTCTTATACTGCCCTGGAAGAAAAGTTAGTAGAATTGATTAAAATGGCTACTACTTAAATCTTAAAAAAATCCCTAATAATCTGATCCGCTCAAAAAATGCCATTGGGGGTAATAAATATTTTTTGCTCTTTTTTCTCTAATAAATTCTTCCTGAATAAATCAGCTGCAATTTCCTCTGTGTATTTAACATAATTAATTCCAAATTCTTGCGATATTTCATTCAGGTCTATACCCCACATAGTACGCAGCGATGTTAAAATATATTCATTATATCTGTCTGTAGTGCTAAGTGTTTCATTTTCAGTATAATTAAAGCTGCCGTTCTGTGTTTTATCAATATATTGTTTTATGGACGATATATTCCACGAACGTGCTCTTCCATCATATGAATGAGCAGATGGTCCAATTCCAAGGAAAGGAATTCCATTCCAGTAATTTTTATTATGCTCCGATAAATAACCCTCTTTTGCAAAATTTGAAATTTCATAATGAAGAAACATTTCCTTAGCTGTTTTTTTAATTAAATATTTGAATTGCTCCAGGCTTTCCTCCTCTTCTATGGGTATAATCTTTTTCTTTTTTCTCCAATGATCAAAAACCGTTCCCGGCTCAAAACTTAAATGATAAGCTGATATATGAGTAACATTTTGTTTAAAGCTAATTTCAAGATTCTCCTGCCAATCCATAAAACTCATTCCTGGAATACCATAAATAAGGTCTATATTAAGATTTGAAATTTCTGCGTCTTGTGCATTTTTAATGGAGTCTATTGCTTGGATGGCATTGTGACTACGTCGCATCAAATTGAGATCCTTATCATGGAAAGACTGTATGCCAATACTCAGGCGATTTATACCTTCACTTCTGAGCATTTTTAAATAGGTTGGGTTTAGGTCGTCTGGGTTTGCCTCAAATGTGATTTCTGGTTGGGAGACAAAATTATAATGGGTTCTGATTTCTGTGATTATTCTTTTTATATCCTTTTCGTTTAAAACCGATGGTGTTCCTCCTCCAAAATACAAAGTTTTAAATTCCTGCTTTTCAAAATATTTCTTTTTGTTTTTTATCTCTTTTACTATACTATCTACAAGCTCTTCTTTATATTTCAGGGAAACCGTAAAATAATAATCACAGTATCTGCAGGCCTGTCGGCAAAAGGGTATATGCACATAATACCCTGCCATTAAAAAACATTCTTATTTAACATAATTAGGGGGCTTTGCTCATTTTCTAACAAATCCTATGATAGCATTCGAAACTGCTCTGGGCTCAGGAGGAAGAGAGAAAACATTTTCCTCATATTTTGAATTATAAGGAGAAATATTTTTTACTTCTCCGTCAACAAATAGAGTGCTACTTCCCCCAGGGTCAAATCCCATTGCATATATAATTCCACGTTTTTTAAGAATTTCTGCCATATTTTCATGACTAGCACCAACCGATTCTCTTATTCTTCCATTAATTGCAAGAACAGTAAAGTTTCCTTTATCATCTATTCCTGCTGCTATCTTGGGTCCGCGCATATCAGTATAATCCAGTCGCGCAGCTTGAGTTCTTATTGAGTTCTTCGTTTTCCACCCCTCTGCCTCCATATCGATATTTTTTTCTCCATTATCAAGTAACAATGGCCCCGCTTCTACAGCATGTTTCACTCCTTTATATTCTTCAATAGTATATTCAACATTATCGCCAATTTTTATATTTACTGGAAATACATTTTTATTAAAAGAAAGGCTAAGTCCCACGGGAAGCAAATCAATATTTTCTCCCTCCTGGGTATGGACAATATCTTTAATAAGGTTGCCAGCTAACCTCACAATAATCCTTCCATTACCAACAATTAATTCTTCTTTAAAAAGTAAATCATAATAGCAAAAATCCTCACCGGGATTGCTATTATTGTAATTAGATTCTGTTGAAAAATACTGTTTATCCCCCATTTTAATTGTCATTCCTGTTCCTGAGTTTACTCGCTTAATTTCAAATCTCCCATCCTCATAAATTAAAAGTGCCGCTTTATTAAATAGTGGTGGGCTTAGCATTTTTCCCTCAGAAATTATTAGCCCAAGTGGGGAGCCAATGTAGGTTTCCGGAATTCCCAGTTTACCTACAAGTTCGGGGTTTAGAATATAGCCTCCATTCCATGCTAAGCGGGGTTTAATATTATGCTTTTTGCTAAATTCTTTTGTGAATTTTGTTACTTTTTTAGTTCCGGATTCTGAAGAAACTACCGCAAAATCCCATTTGTTTTTAGTACTTTTTGTCTTAAGCTCTGCCAAAACTCCATTATATGGATTAAGATCTTCGTAAATTCCGCTTAAATATTCAAAATTAAGATCTGAGATTTCCTCCTTTCTATTCGCTATACTTAATTTTTGCAAAACAAAATTAATTGGCGAACCCTTTGTTTCAGCATCTTTCTTTATCTCTTGCATTAATTTATCTCCACCCATATCTTCTTCCAACTGCCTGAATAATTTACTATTGAGTGCCTTCTCAAAATCTTTAGCTGTTTGTATTGGTGTAGGAAAGGCTAAACAGGTCCTTAATCCCGCCGGAACATATTGAATGTAACCGGAATCTATAGGAATACCTAAAATGGAAGCACTAAGCTCTGCTCGCACTTTTCCTATATGAAAACAGTCGATATCAACAATATCTGTCATTACAACCGCATTTCGTCGATTTGTAATTAAAAAACCATTTTCTTCTTTTATTGATTTTAATACTTTTAAGGCCCCTTTTCCTAATTGTTGAAAATGTATGCCCACGGTCCATTGTTTTGTTGGAATCAATTGTAAAATATTGTATTCATATAGCAATTTTAACTCTTCATTAATCCCGTTTAATATATATTGACGAATCTCCTCAGGATTTAGCTGTTTGCCAAGATTTTTTTCCTGACTAAATACAAATATTTTAGCAAGAAAGTGTTTGTTTTTTTCCAATATATCCCTGTCAAGTTCATCCTCTATTTTCATTTGTAAACGTGACCTAACAGCCTGAAGAACGAAAAATTCAAGTTCATGCATTATGTGCTCTCCTGGAAAATAGGCTATTGGAAGATTAATTTGAAGTTTCTTGATCAATTGGGATCTGTTGTCAATTCCCAGATAAATGCTCCCTGTTAATTGAAGTAATGCAAGATCCCAATCAGTAAAAAAATGCGGTGTTAGTTCAACATTTTTTATAAGAGTAGGATTATTAATTTCAAAATACAGAAAATTTACAAGCCCCAATAATTCCTGTATTGTATAATCCTGATAGGGATAATAATTTTTATTACGATGACGATAAGTAAAACTATGATCATGGCGTATTGAAATTGTTCCTTTCCTGTAATTAAAAACATTTTCTACTGTGTTCAGAAAGCGGTACTTATCTTCTTGTGATACTAAATCCTTGTCAATATCATTATCCACCAGGCTCATTGCAAAATTAAAAGCCCTTCCTCTAAATTCCTGTTCTTCAATCCTGAAATAACTGGGGTCTATTAATGATTTTAAATAAATCATATAAGAAAGCTTGCCATAACCGGCAAGATATTGACGATTTTCAGTATTTAAAATCGCTTTCAAATTATCATCTTTATAATTAAATCCTTGCTTATATCTTTTAAATGATTTTTTAACAATTTCTATTGAATTCTCATTAGAGGTGGATTGAAGATATAGCCTATAAAGTACATCCTTCATGTTATTAGACAAGGATTGGAGGGAATATCTCTTAATTACAACCTTTCGGTTATGAAGTATTTCATCTGTAAATTTATGTGGAAATAATACTCTTTCAATTATTGATTCAATTGTTTTGCGCTTCAAAGTTTTTCCATCGTATTCTATTACTTTTAACCTGTCTTTTTCCTGAAGGTGCTCTCCAATTACATCTGAATATACATTTTCCGGTATATATCTTCTACAAAATATTGGAGTTCCACAAGCTGTGGCCTCAATTATAGGCAACCCTCGCCCTTCTGTTTTGCTAGGTAATAATATTAATGAAGCAATATTGTATAATTCAGGGATTCCAATAGGCTGCTTATACCTATTTTTAAAAGATTCCAAATCCAGTTCACTAAAAATAAAAGCCAAAAATATTTTCCTTCTTATTTTTTCATCAATACTCTGCAATAATATTTGGAACCTTTCAAGTAGTTTGTGAAAATAATCATAATGACCTGCGGCAATTGGTCCGGTTACAAGAATAGTAATTTTAAGATTTTTTGTTTTTAATATTCTCTCTCTGAAATTCTTTTCTTCTAAAATTTTCAATAATATTCTAAAACCCACTTCTATTCTTTTTCTGCTAATAATTCGGGTTGGTTGAAGGAAAATTATATTTTCGGAAGTAAAGTTTTCTATAGACTTTGTTTTGCCCCCTACTAATATTGGTTTTGAATTATTTGGATCAACTAATTGGTTATTAATTACATCTTCAACAGAATATGTAATAAGTTTTTCTTTATACCTGCTTAGAATTTTTTCAAATTGAATAAATGCATTTATTTTTTTTCTTTTATCAATATTAATATACTCTTTTGTGTCTACTGCTGTCCCTATTTCAGTAACATTGGCAGGATTTATTCCATTTTTTTTAATAAGATGTTTAGACTGGCTTTTGTTAATATTAAGGTTCATC
>JAGLSB010000035.1 GCA_023135955.1 Bacteroidales bacterium
ATTATCAGGAGATATACCTATTCCATTGTCAGAAATCAATATTGTTACATTTTCAGAATTCTGTTCTGCATTAATATTTATTGTGCCATCGTTGTTTGTGAACTTAATGGCGTTCGATACAAGATTTCTAAGTATAGTTTTTAGCATATCGGCATCCGCAAAAACATTAAAGTTGTCTTCTGCAAGACAATTGATTACAATTTTTTTTGCATCAGCAGTCGGATTGAGAGTTATAAGAACATCATTACAAATATCAGTTAAACTCAGATTCTGGGGTTTGAAAACAATACTGCCTTGTTGACTACTTGTCCACATCAATAAATCATCCATTAAATTGCAGGTATTTCGTGCAGATATATTTATACCATTTGCGAGTTTTTCTATTTTATCAATATCGTAGTAATGAATGTTTTTTGTTAATAGCTCAGATAACCCCAGAAGGTTATTAAACGGACTTCTTAAATCATGACCAAGAATAGATATAAATCGGTCTTTGTCAATATTTAGTTTTTTCAGCTCTTCATTTTGTTGCTGAATAATTAATTCTGCTTTTGTTTTGTCAGTAATATTTCTTGCTATTCCCAATATTTCATTGGGAGCAAACCTCACAATCCGCATTTCATAGAACTGTTTCCCTTTTGGTAAATCCAAGGCATACTCAAAAATCTGCAAACTATCAGTACCCAATGCCTTTGAAATCGCATGCATTCCTTGGGTAGCGATTGCTGGCGGCATAATTTCATGAATTGTCTTGCCAATAAACGCTTCCTTTTCAAATAGCAATTCATCGAATTTACTAAACTGACAATCTAAGAAGGTCCCTTTATTATTAAGATAAAACAACATGTCTGGCAATACTGACAATGTTGTGATATATTTTCTTTCACTTTCCAATAATGCTATATCGGCTTGCTTGCGTCTTAATGACACAGAAGCCAAGTGAATGAAGTTCTCTAATATTTCCTTTTGCGGGTCTGGTTGTCCCTTGCCCATTGCCAGCACACTTGTACCGTAGAGTTCCCCTTCGATGAGGTATGCCAATCCGATGAAACGGTCAACCTTTAGAAAAGCCTGTATTGCTGCTCCCACTGGACGTGAGACTGCTCCAAAACTCATCTCATGTAAGGTTCTCCGTACTCCAATCAATTCATTGGTCATCTCTTTATATATCTCTTCACTGACTATAGACTGGATGTTCTGCGTTTTTGTACCAAGCAGATTAATGACCTTTTTGATAAGTCCATCCTTCCCTTCAATATGTTTGTTTGTGATTGTTCGGTCTGCAGAATTGTATTCAGAGAATAGTGCCAACTTGGCACCTGTAATTTCTTTGATCTGCTTGGCAATAAATGCTTCGAGATTATCATTCGATGACAATTTTGACAATTCTAAAGCAAAGTGATTGAGTTTATTTAGAGAATTGTTATTCTGTGCCAATGCCTCTTCTACCTGTTTGCGCTCGGTGATGTCATAACCGACCATGGCAATTCCGATAACTTTACTGTTGTCATCGAAAACTGGAGAGTAATTTACTTGAATCCATCGTTTTCCAGAAGCAATATCAAAGGTGTTTTCGTAGGAAACCGTTTTACCAGATTTCACTTCCTTAATATACTTTAAAGCGAACTCGTAGTTTTTTTCTCCAATAACATCCTTTAAATGGCTACCAATGATTTTTTCTCGTGGAATTCCAAATGATTTCTCAAAAAGACTATTTACGAATTCGTACTTCAGGTTATCTGCATTGATATAAGAGATATATGTTGTGATATAGTTGGAAATACTCTGAAATTTCGTCTCACCTTCCTTTAGAGACTGTGTTTGCCTCTTTTCTTCTATCAGTTCAGCTTCTAATTCCTTAATTCTATTTTCAAGTTCGTGCTTATTCATTAAGTAAATGTTGTTTCATATCATTAGAATTATGACATAAATTATTATGAAAAGGATGCATGTTGTTGACCATATTTACAATGATTTTTGATTAACTCCATCAATAAAGTCGTATCAATTGGCTTCGAAATATAATCATTGCATCCTGCTTCGATTGCCTTTTCTCTATCCCCAGATTGTGCATATGCTGTTTGTGCCATGATGATTATTTTTTTATTAAACTTCCGAATTTGTCTGGTGGCTTCTAATCCATCCATAACTGGCATCCTGATATCCATTAATACCAAATTAAGGTCGGGATTATTCTTACATGTCTCCATTGCTTCAACTCCATTTACGGCATGTAATATTTCTTTACTGATTATTTGTAGTGTATCTGAAAGGAGCGAATCAGATATTTCATCATCTTCGACAACCAAAACTTTTAGGTTTTTTAATTGTACTTCTTTATTTTCAACGGCAACGGGTGCTTGTGCTTCTTCTTCAGAAACAGGATTATAAGGTATATTAAAATAAAATATTGAACCCAAACCTTCTTTGCTTTCCACCCATATCTTCCCACCAAGCATTTCAACATAATATTTTGATATAGCTAAGCCTAAACCAGAACCCTCATAAGCACTTTTATCTTCAATATCAGCCTGAATAAAACGTTCAAATATAGCATGCTGTCTGTCTTTGTGAATTCCAATCCCAATTTTCATCTTTTGTTGCTT
>JAGLSB010000350.1 GCA_023135955.1 Bacteroidales bacterium
GTGAATTGGAATTCGATTTCTTCAATCTTATCACTTGTAATAGACGCTTTCCATAACCCTTCTCTTGTTCCTGCAAACAAATGATCCCCGTCAACTAACAAGCTCCACACTGTAAATTTCTCTTCAAAGTCCTCCCCATGCACCTGGTGTATAAGCTCCGTGTTTGGATCATAGAGGTTTAAACCATCATCCGTTCCAATCCAGATTCGACCTTTTTTATCCTCCGCAAGGCTTCTTATTGTATTATTGCTCAATGTATATGGATTCCCCTTTTCTGTATTAAATATTTCAATACTGTTGCCATCATATTTGTTAAGGCCATCCAGTGTCCCGAACCACATAAACCCACGACTATCATTCAGGAAAGCATATACTTCGCTTTGCGAGAGACCATCGGCTGAAGTAAGGTGCTGAAAACGCCTTGTTTGAGATGTCCCTTTTACAGAGGCTAACAGTAAAACCGGGATTAATAATATCCTAAGAAAATACATAAGCATAAAAAAATATTGATGTAAACCATCATTCCAGAGAAACTCTGGAATGATGGTTATTCAACACGCAATTAACAAAAAATTATCCAAAAATGTATTGTACCAGTTTCTAAGTTTCGTCATAATTCTGAAGGGTAACTATTTACCGTACCAAATTGATCTATAATTACACTATATAAAACGTCCTTATTAAAAAAACAATTTTCCCAATGCCCATAATATTCTTCCTGTTTGTGACTATTTGTTTTGCATTTATTAGGGCAAATCCTAAAAACGACGGGCACAGTTTTGCAGAATTACTCCATAATCCCGATATGGACTGGTTGAAGAGACATTTATTGCTTAAGCTTATTAAATAAATTCGAGACCGATTTCTCTAACTTTCGAACAAAATATGCACCAATTATGATATATTATATACCTATATCCATTATCAATTTATCTAACTTTGAAGCATTGTCAATAGGCACAAATTATGTCCTCTAAACAACAAACTAAAACATATAAACTTGTATTCCTTGCTGGATTACTGATTCTCCTGTTCGCGAATAGCTGCAATGATATTTATGATCAGGAGAAATACCAGAAACCCGACTGGCTTGCAGGTAAACTCTATACCCAAATCTCCGAGCTGGAAAACCTGAGTACATTTAAAAGGTGTATTGAGCTGACAGGTTATGATACTATACTTGACCGAACAGGCAGTTATACCATATTTGCACCCAATAACGAGGCTTTTAACAGCTGGCTTAGCAGTAAGCCTGAATACAACGGCTCCGTTGAGAGCATCCCGGTTAGCACCCTGCTTGAAATCGTAAAAATACACATCATACAGGATGCGTGGACGCTGAACCAGATTCAACTCCTTGATGTAGATGGATGGATTGATGTGAATGATCCGAAAAATAATAAGCCCTACGCATATAAAAGACAATCCATATTAAGAGACCCGAACACAACTTTTCATGTACGTAATGACCAGGGAGATTTAACTATTGTTGATTCACTCCATGCAAACGATACGAGAATTGTTTATACAAGATCAAGGAAATACGTACCGATATTCTTTCCGGGATTTTTCGGCCTTCATAATCTTGATGAGAACGATTATGCCTTTTACTTTAACAGGCCTTTTGAAAACGGGGCTGTTCATTATGTGAACTCCAAAGTTATAGGAAATGAAGTCTTCGCAGAGAATGGATTTATTTATGAAGTGGACCAGGTAGTTGAACCTTTGCAGAATGTTTACCAGTTGTTTAATGATAGTGAACATGGGGAGAATTATCAGTACATGTGGAACCTGTTTAAATTATTTCCGGACTTCAGGGTTGACCTGGATGAAACCAATAGTCAGCTCGAAGCCAGAGCAGGTTTGGATTTTGATACTCTTTACACTCTTAATTTCCCAAAGCTTCCCTACAATATTCATGAAGAGATTACCGGGCCGAATACCAATGATAAGTTTACACTCAGGTATCACAACGGGATACTTGCACCGGATGACAATGCATTTCAGACTTTTATTGATGAGGTTATTACGGGACCTTCAAGATGGCAAAGCTGGGAAACCGTACCTATAGAGTTAAAGCTGATTATACTCAGAAACCATATGACATCTTCGCCCATATATAAGACAAATCTGCAAAATGGATTTTACTCTGATGAAGACGACCTGATCCAATTCGGAGACGATCTGATAGCACAAAAATATTTCGCGAGTAATGCTACTTTCCTCGGGCTTAATGAGGTTATTGTTCCGCGTGCTTTCACGAGCGTGTCAGGACCTGTGTATCTCTACCCCGGTTACAGCACTTTACTTTATTCTATGGAAATGTCTAAGGTTTTACCTGCCATTAAAAAATCAGATGCCGATTATTCTTATTTTATCATTGATGATGCCACCGTTAATAACGATTCTTCCTTGATGCTGAGGTGGAAGAACAAGATTCAAAATCAATATGAATTGCGTGCCTATGACCGCACACTGGAAAAGATGGAGAAAATGACACCAAAAATACTATCAAAAAGAATATTAAACCAGGTAGGTATTAACACTCCAAAAGGTATCGCCAACAAGGAGTTTATTGAAAATATCGCGGGTAATTACATTGTTTTTAATAATCTGACAAATGAAGTCAGGGGTGGTATTGAGTGTAAATATGGTTATAACGGAGACAGCACTATAACTGTTATCGCCGAGGAATTAAACCAGGTTGCCGACAATGGTATTACATATAAAGTTAATAGTTGGTTAACTCCTCCAAATTACAATATGTACAGTGCCTTATCAGTTCGCGTACATTTCCATAATTTAATTAAAAAAGCGGGGCTTTACAATGCAAAAACATTTGAATTCCCTTTCCTGATGGAAGGTGAAAACTATACCTTATTTGTTCCATCTGAACAAGCCCTGCTTGATTATGGAGCAGACACTCTCGATGTGGATGAATTGGCAGATTTGTTGAAGTATCATTTTGTACGTGGCGTAAAGATATTTACTGATGGTGGTATTCCTTCCGGAGATTTCAGCACTCTCAGGGTCGATGAAAGTTCAACAAACTTATTTACAAAGTTCACCCCTATGACCATACAAACAGGTCCGGATCAGCTCGAAATCTTTGACCAATCGGGCAATCTGCTGGGAATAATAGAAGAAAGTGATAAAACGAACAAGATGATTACAACAGATACCGACGATGAATCTAGTTCTGTTTTTGACAATATTACAACCTCTGTTCTTCATGAGATTGATTTTGTTATACATAAATAGCTATTAAATTGAATAGAAGTATTGACATAAGAAACAGGTTTCCTGGCAGATTTAAAAGCTCCTCGGCATTAATGCTGGTGATGCTTGTATTTTTCAGTTTTGGTTTCCGGGCGGATTTGCTTGCACAGTCAAAGAAAACAATCCGTGGAAGTATAACTGAGAAATCAACCGGAGCTCCTATAATAGGAGCTACTATAGTTGAATATGATGAAAACAACCGGATCATTACTGGAACTGTGACCGATGTCAACGGATATTTCCAGATATCAGTCACTGATCCTTATACGGTATTAGTAGCCAGTAGTATTGGATATGAAACTATGGAGATTGAATTGCAGGGCAGGTTAGACGTGGAGGTAAGTATGGAGTCAGGCGCACTTGATATTGAGGAGGTTGTTGTGACTGCGGAATACAATGCAGATCCACTTACCAATGTTTCTGACCGGGATATAACAGGTTCAGTTGTTATAGTGGATATGATTAATTCGCGGCATATGGGGGGCGTATCAGCTGAGGAAGCCTTGCAGGGACAGGTATCAGGCCTTGATATTATATCTACATCCGGGGATCCGGGTAGCGGTTCCCAGATTATTATCCGGGGGCTAAGCTCACTGGGGAATGCAAAGCCACTTATAGTAGTCGATGGTATTTCAATAGATATCAGGATCAATGATGATTTTGATTTTGGGGGGGCTGACCATGAGGATATTGGTGATATGGTCAATATTGCACCACAGGATATAAAGTCAATTAAGGTTTTAAAAGATGCAGCTTCCACGGCTGTATGGGGATCCAAAGGTGCTGATGGGGTATTACTAATTGAAACATTCAGGGGCAGGAGGGGAAAAACAAGGCTTGATTACCAGGGTAAATACTCTCTGAATATTCAACCTCCCCCAATACCCATGCTGACCGGTGATGAATACATCATGCTGCAACTGGAAGAACTTCATAATGCATATGGATATTATGATATGCCACCCGAAATTGCATATGATCCGGATTACCAGAATTTTTATAATTACAATGCAAATACCGATTGGATTGGCGCTATTACACAACCAGGATTTGTCAATGATCAGTACCTGAAAATATCCGGTGGAGGAGAAAGGACCCGGTATTTTACATCCCTGAACTATCAGACAAATTCAGGTACTACCCTTAATACTCCATTCAACAGGATCTCCACGCGTATGAATCTCGATTATAAAATCTCGGATAAATTGAAATTTTCAGTAAACTTCAGTTATACCAACTCATTTAAGGAGGGTAACTATGGATTCAGGTTCGATCTAAACAATAATGGAATAATAGATTCGGATGAAAGGAAGATTAATGTACGTCAGATGGCCTATATCAAGGCCCCGAATATGAGCATTTATGAGTACGACCAGTTTGGAAATCCTACGGGTGATTTCTTCAATCCTATAAATAGTTACCAGGGTGATGGAATATCTTATTTTAATCCTGTTGCTATTGCTAATCTGAGCAGTAATGATGTGGATCAGAACACCGTGTTAAATAGCTATATACTTGACTATAATATTAAGCCATGGCTTCGTTTCAGGGAAACAGTCTCTTTTCAGTACCTGAATGAAAAAACCAATGCTTTTCTTCCCTTTAATGCTGTCGGAACCGATTGGCTGAACAGTTTTAAGAATGAATCCTCAGAAACGAATTCCGTTGATACCAAGATAACCACAAGGAGCCAATTGATAATTGCACCAAGGATAAATTCAAATCACAGCTTTTCAACTGTCCTTATGTATGAGACTGACCAAAGGACACAAGACTGGAGTAGCTTAAAAAGTTCAAGAAGTCCGAGTTTCGACATTTACGACCCGGCTTCAAATGCTGTCATATCGAGTATACGTTCAGGCTCCAGTGATTTCCGGGCACTAGGTGGATTAGTTAGTGTTAATTATAAGTTCCGTGACAGGTATATTACAGCTTTTAACCTAAGGGTTGACGGAAGTTCTAAATTCGGCGCAAATCAGAAATGGGGATTTTTCCCCAGCACCTCTTTTGGCTGGAGATTCTCTGAGGAAGCATTCCTTGAGTCCTTTTCTCAGTTATCGAATGGTAAATTAAGGTTAAGTTACGGTCAGACCGGAAGAGAACCTGGAAATCCTTATGACCGACATGCCGTTTATAATACAACCGATCCTAGCCAGTATATTGACAATCCTGTAATAATTCCAAAACAGGTACAATTGGACAACCTCAAATGGCAAACACTTTCTGCATGGAATCTCGGCCTTGAACTCTCCTTCTTCAAAGAAGCACTATCATTTACCGGTGAGGTTTACCGGAATTTAACCACAGAACTTTTATGGCCCAGATACGATATTCCAACTTCATCCGGATTTAACACCCTGAGGTGGTTAAATGGTGGAGAATTAGAAAACAGGGGTTGGGAACTTTATATTATGGGCAGGCCCATTAAGCGAGATGAATTTTCAGTATTCCTGAACTTTAATATTTCTCAAAATATAAATACTTTCCTGGAATTCCCGGACAATTTCAATAATGAAATTGAGACGACGATAGGTAATGGCACCTACCCCAGGCGAGCCATTGTTGGTGAACCGATCGGATCATTTTATGGCTTCAGGTATCTTGGAGTATGGCCTTCTACAGAGAGCGTCGTGGCTACCAATGCTGATGGGACACCTATTCTCGATGCAAATGGTAATAATGTGCCACTTTCTTTTATCGGCACCTACAATTTCCAGGGAGGAGATGCAAAATATGAGGATATGAATCATGATGGCGTAATAGATTTGAATGACGTGGTTTACCTTGGTGATTCAAATCCTAACTTTTATGGAGGACTGGGAGGTGGAGTTAACTGGAAGGATTTCAGGTTTAGCTTCCAGTTTCTTTACAGAACCGGTTATCAGATTGTTAATGAAGTTGCTATGGAAACGGAAGGAATGCTTGACAGAAATAACCAGAGCAAAGCGGTACTTTATCGCTGGAGAGTTGAAGACCAGGATGAAGAAAATATGCTACCACGTGCATTCATGGGGCATGTGGCGAATAATCTTGGATCTGACAGGTATGTAGAAGATGGTGATTTTATAAGGCTCAACAATCTTTCGTTAAGGTATTCACTGGATAGCAAAATGGCTAAAAAATTCGGGTTAAATTCTATGGATATTGCATTTACGGCGAGGAAGCTGCTGACCCTTACCAATTATTCCGGGCAGGACCCTGAAATACCCCAGGATTCTTCAGATCCTTTCTGGTTTGGGACCGATCAGGCCAGAACGCCTACACCAAAATTTTACACCATTAGTTTTGCAATTGGAATTTAAATAAGATGACTGGAAAATTTAAATACATACTGCTTTTAATATTTGTAATACTATCCTCTTGCGAGGATTGGCTTGACCTAAGGCCTCCAGACGGTCTGGTACAGGATGAATACTGGAAATCGAAGGAAGATGTCAGGGCAGTTTTGATGGGGGCCTATCAGCAGCTTGCACAAATGGATGAACTCCTGTTTCAATTAGGCGAGGTAAGAGCGGATATGATTGACAGGGGAAATAATACTCCGGCTTATATCGAGAATATCATGGATGGAAATATTTATCCGGATAATCGAATTTGCGACTGGTCGGAATTCTATAAGATTATAAACTACTGTAATCTCGTTCTTCATTTCAACCCGGTAGTTTTTGAATTGGATCCCACCTATAGTGAAATAATGAAACAGGGAATTGAAGCCGAGGCTTTGTTTTTAAGAAGTCTGTCATACTTCTATCTGGTGAGGTTTTTTAAGGATGTACCTTTTGCGACGGAAGCTACAGTATCAGACAGTGTAAATATTTATCTTCCTGTTACAAAGGATACTGAAATACTTTCCGCTATTAAGGAAGACCTGAAAACAGCATTAGAAATTGCTCCCAACGATTATGGGAGTGTTGTAAACAACCTGGGCCGTGCAACAAAAAATGGCATTAATGCTCTACTGGCAGATATAAGTCTATGGAATTTCGAATACGAGGAGAGTATTTCTTATATTGAAGAAATAGAAAACAGCCTTGTAAATCTTGTTCCCGGTTCACAGTGGTACACCATATATTATCCTGGTAACACACTGGAAGGAATATTTGAGATTCAGTACGATGAAGGACTTGGTCAGGGAAATAGTCTTTTCAGGATCACCTATACTGAGAATAGTTATAAAGCCAGCCAGAAGGCGGTTGAACTACTATCCCGTCAAGGTGCAGATGAATATTACCGGGGAGATGGATCATTCAGGTCTACAGATCTTAAAATATGGAAATATTGTGGTGCTGCAGGGGATGCACAAAGTGTCAGACCCAGTTCGGAACGCTCAAGCGGAAACTGGATAATATATCGTTTTGCAGATATTCTCCTGATGAAGGCAGAAGCCTTGTCTCAGCTTGGAGAGTATGATCAGGCAATCAATTATCTAAACCGTGTAAGAAAAAGAGCGAGTATGGCTGTTAAATCAGCACCCGGGGATGCTGAATCATTTGAAGACCTGATTCTTGAAGAAAGAGCAAAGGAATTTGCCTTTGAAGGGAAAAGATGGTTTGACCTGATGAGAATGGGAAGAAGAAATGATTATGCAAGGAAGGATAAGTTAATATCCATTATTGTTCAGAATGTTCCTTCTAATAAGCGGCTCGTACTTGTTTCAAAACTATCAAATCCGCTTGGATGGTATCTTCCGATTAGTGATGATGAACTCGAGCGTAACAAGGAATTAAAACAGAATCCATACTATGAAGGGTATTAAACATATCACAGAAATATGGCACTCTTTTCCCGGAGGCTTTGCGTGGATAATGGGTATATCGTTGAATATAGCCCTGCTAACCTCATCCTGCGATACCACAATACCCGGATCGTTCATAGGTGAGGATGTAATAACCATTTCCGGATTTCTTGAAGAAAACCAGGAGACATATAGTATGTTCTGGGAATTTTTACTGAGAACAGATCTTAAAAATACCCTGAATGCCTATAATCCTAATGGTAATGGATATACTCTGTTCCTGCCCTCAAATCAAGCTTTCAATAATTACATTGAAAAGAATGAAGATTATTCGGATTTTAATGATCTGCTCGCAGATTCAGATTTTTCCGCCCTTTTGATAAGGTATCACCTGGTGAATATGGGTATCATTACAAATGATTTTCCTTATGGGGCCCTTCCCGATACAACGGTAACAGGAGATTTTCTAACCATTGGTTTTGATGATTCGGGGGGCAGCACTGTTTACAAAATAAATAACCTGGCACCTGTAACAATACCAAATATAGAATTAATAAACGGCTATATCCATGTAATCGGTGAAGTCCTTGAACCTGTTACGATGAGTACCTACGACTGGATCTCAGAAAATTCTCACTTTAGTATTTTTGCTGAAGCGCTAAATCTCACAGGTCTTAAGGATACATTGGGAATATACAGAACTACCAGTTCAGGAATGGTTGTTGATAACCAGTATACACTCTTGGCAGAACCGGATTCTATTTATTACAAACAGGGAATCATGAACATTGATGACCTGGTTGAGCGATACAAATCCCCGGGATCAGAACTCACTGATTTTGAAAACGGTTTTTACCAGTTCGTTGCCTATCATATATTGGAAGGCAGTTATTTTCTAGACGAATTTGATGAAACAAATAATTACAATACTTATTCAAACTTTCCGGTACAATTAGTATCAGATATTGAGATTAAGATAAATCCCGGAAAAGATACACTTGATTTAATTATTGAAGTCCAGGACACTACCGTTATTGACTATGTCAGGCTTGATATGATCAATAGTAACATCCTTACAAAAAATGGTCCTTTCCACATACTCAGAGATATAATGGAAGTAAGAATACCAAACCGTACACAAAGAACATTCGAGTTTTTTGAGGAACCGCAAATCAATGAAGTAAGAAAAACAACAGGTGAATATATCTACTCCGATCAGTCAGAAATGGAAGTATTGTCATGGTTTGGGCCGGAATATATTACTTATGTTAAAACTACTGACATACCTGCAAACAATAATGATTATATAGTATTGGACGGGAATTTCACTATAGAATATATCATTCCAAAGATCCTCCCGGGAAAATATAGTATTACGATGAAAGCAGAATCAAGCTCTAATGATAATGCAAATATTCAGGTTGCTTTCGACGGGAAAAGACTAGGGAGCAGTTTTGACCTGACATCCGGGGGGAACCCTTATGATGTATTTACTGTCGGTATAGTAGAATTTCAAAATTATGAGACGCATAAAATAACTGTAAACTCATTGCTTCCCGGAAGATTTATATGGGATTTTATCAGATTTACACCAGAGTAGCATGATATTAAAATTGATGAAAACAAAATATATTACTAAATCTATCCAAACAGGAATTTATTACCTGTCTGGAGTGTTTCTTGCATTACTGTTATTATTTTTTTCAGGATGTCAGAAAACCTGGGATGAGCATTACTCCGCTTCAGACCCTGCAGTGAATAAGTTACTATGGGATGAAATTCAGTTAAATGATAATTTCACCCTTTTTACAAGCTATATCATAGAAAATGAACTGGATACAATTCTGACTAGCAATCAACAATATACCTTATTTATCCCTAATAATGAGGCTTTTGAAAGCATTCCAGACTCAATAAGTATAAATTCATTTTTGCTTAACCATCTTATTTCACCGAATATATTTTCTTTAAGGAATATTGAAAAGATCTCTAAGCTTCAAACCTTGTCAGGTAAATTTGCACTTATTGAGAAAACTGATAGTACTTTATATTTTGATGGTACAAGAATTACAGGCCAAAGCCCGGTTTATCTTGATGGCAGGTATTATGAGGTTGAGAATTTCCCATTTGCCAGGCTCAGTTTCAATGAATATTTCCAGCAAAATTTACCAGCCATTTATAACTATATAAATTCCCAGGTTTACGATTCACTTGATATAATACAAAGTACTCCAATAAGGATTGAGGATGGAATGACCATTTACGATTCTGCTTTCATCACCATCAGTCCTTTTGAAAACAGGTATTTTCCAATCAGCCAGGAATCCCGTTATGAGTTTGCAACATTTGTACTTTTTAACCAGCAACAATATAATTCAGCCCTGGATCTTATGGCAAGCAGATTGGGAGAAACATTTGTTTCCCATGAGGACATCCCTCTGTCATGGCAGGAGACTATACTTTTCCCTGTGTTTTTTGATAATGGGATATTCGATAATGCCTTGACAGTCCAGGAATTGTCTGATCTTAATTTGCTAAATATTCTTGGAGAGGAAGTAGTCCTGGATCCGGGTTCAATAGATCCTGAATCCAAAATAGAATGCAGCAACGGTTATATATATGAATTCTATGATTTCGAGGTGCCGGATTCACTTTACATGGGTGAGATTAGAATCGAGGGAGAGGATCTGATTGACTCAATTGGTGCGG
>JAGLSB010000351.1 GCA_023135955.1 Bacteroidales bacterium
GGTGGTAGGGAAGTTAATGAAGAGATATGGTTTAGGGGAAGAGGAAGCAAAGAGGTTTGTGATAGAGATTATTGAAGTTTTAGAGGGTTTGAAAAAAGTTGAAGAAGATAAGTTGGAAATAGAGAATTTGGTTGAGGATGAAACGGATGAAGATAAAATAATTCATACTTACAAAGCGAATGATGTAGTAGTAAGATTCGAATTTGCAACTGAGATTTTAGAATATTATAATCATCATAGCTTTGCGCATATGGAGATTGAGATAGGAAATGAAAAGGAGGCTGATGCAGTATTTCGTGTATTTGACTCAGGCGGAAAGCATGTCCTTAAGCAAATTAAACCTGTAGAACAGGAATGGACAGACACAGAAATTCCGGGACTCAAGCGTAGAATTCTTATAGAGTTTGGGAATGTAATTTATAAGAAAGATATTTCCGAATGGATGAGTATTATTCATGGTGCAATAATTACGAATAGAAAAAATGCAATGATGTTAAGTTCTGCAAGTGGATCCGGAAAATCTACTTTTGCAGCACTTATGCAGAAAGAAGGATACGAGCTGGCGTCAGATGATTATGTTCCATTGGATGGAGAAACAGCACTTATTTATCCTTTTCCTGCAGCATTTTCAGTTAAAGCAGGCTCATTTGAACTACTCTCAAAGTTTTATCCGGAATTAAGAACCACTCCCGAAAAAAAGTTCCGACTTACCAATAAGTCCTTACGATTTTTACCTCCTGTGCATCATAAAAATTTCAATTATTCCCCTTTTCCTGCTACTCATTTGGTCTTTGTTAAATACAATCCGAAGATCAAATACAAACTCGAACCTCTTACAATTCCTGAAGCCATGAAATTATTTACCGAAGAAGCATGGATCTCCGGGAATCCTGTTTACGCCGAACGTTTTATCGAATGGTTTAGTGGATTGAAATGTTATTCTTTGGAATATTCGGATAGTGAGAGGGTTGTTGAGGAAATAGGGGAGTTGTTAGGGGAAGTGAGGCCCGATGGTTCCTGTAAGCTTTGAATAATCATCAAATTATTTTGATCTAGTTAACTTTTGGGATAACTTTGTCTAATGGCAAGACGAATAGAATTTCACGGAGATTATTTTCTGGATTTTTATAAGAATCTTGACTCTAAGGTGAAATCAAAAATTCAATATGTTTTTGAATTGATAAAACAGGTTGACAGAGTTCCTGTAAAGTTTTTTGCGCCAATTACAGGATATGAAGGTCTATTTGAAATTAGAATTGAATATCAATCTAATATTTATAGGATTTTTTGCTGTTTTGACGAAGGTGCAATAGTTGTTTTATTTAATGGATTTCAGAAAAAGACACAAAAGACGCCAAAGAATGAAATTGAAAAGGCAATGCGTTTAAAAAGTGAGTATTTTAATACTAAAAAACAAAGGCCATGACTAATTATAAAGGAGTAAAAACTTTCGATGAATTGATCGAAAGAGAACACGGTAAAATAGGAACTGAAAGCCGAAATAAATATGAAGAAAAGGCTCAGATGTTCATTGTAAGTGTAATGCTTAGAGAGGCAAGAAAGCAAGCTAATTTAACACAAAGTCAATTAGCTGAAAAGACTGGCACGAAGAAAAGTTATATTTCCAGAATTGAAAATGCCAAAGGAAATATTCAACTCTCAACCTTGATTAGAATTTTTGAAAAAGGACTTAATCGTAAAATTGGGCTTACCTTTTTATGATGGTGTGAAAGGACAATTATATGCGATACAATACGAGGTCATCCATGCATACAAGGTCAGGTATTTTGGCCGATCATGGTGGTTACATTTGATTAGCCCCGGGTTCACCTGGGATTCAATAATTACGCGAATTTCCCTAACTCCGGCGTAGGTTGCGCATTTTTGTTTGCCGGCAATATCTCGTGTTTAGTATCTTTATTTCTGTCATTAGACAATGCAACACCCTTCGGGGTTGTGGGGTATCTGTTTATTATAAACCCCGGGTGAAACCGAGGCTAATCAAATTTAAGCCCTCGGGCTATGCGAAAAAAACATTTATTATTTGAAATTACAATGAAGATGTAAAAAATAAATATGCAAATTAATCACTTCACTGACCGGCTCCTTAAATTAATGAGCAAAAGCCCCTGCGGAATTGCTATCCATTTACTAATTCCTCATTTTTTTCAATAAACAGCTGTGATAAAGGCAATAAATGCAAAGTCGTTTCTTCATCATAATCATAAAAGTCATTATAATCACCTTTATGTCTCTTTTCAAATATGTTAGAATAATGTTTTGCTAAGGATCTGTCTACTTTTCCAGTCTTAACAAATAATTGTCCAAATTTTTGTCTTGTTCCTGAATGACTGGATGTTGTGACCTTATGCTTTATTAATAATGCTCCAACTGCATAAAAACAAGCATAATACATTCTATTAACAGCGGTATTCCAAAATTTATTAGCTATATGAATTTCAACTTCCTGAATTGTGTCTTTTGCACGTTGAATCCTATAATTTGAATAATCCTCAGGTTGATAATCTATCATAACAGTTTACCTTCTTGCATAACATTATGGTAAAAAGACGTTATCTTATATTTCGTATTCCATTCTTTTTCAGAGTAGACCATTGGGCTTATTATTTCTCCTGTGTCAATCTCCAAATCGTAAAGAGGATAAGTAATCGACTCTTCTATTTCTGGTGTTATTTTTTCTCTATTCAATAAAATCAGCAAATCCCAGTCTGATTCGCTATGTTCTGTGCCTCTAACACGAGAGCCATATAGATAGATTTTTGCGGAAGGCTCACTCTCCAGAACTATTTTTTTAATTTCCAGCAATATGTTATTCGAGGTATTCATTATTCAAATATAGGTAAAATGGCGGAATTTGTCATTGGGTTGTGTGATTCGATAAGATTGAAGGGATGGAGAACATTGAAGATATTCGATAACCTTAGCCAAAACCCCGACATTAAGAAGTAGACTTTTCGGAATAATTAACACTCAGGAATCGAATAAGCACAAATATTACGAGATTGCTTCGCCTCCTTCGTCGTTTCGCAAAAACGGAAGGTACTCGGGGGTAGGGGATAAAAAAGTTGGCGGCTTTTGCCGCCAACTTTTTTATCCCCCCACGCTACCAAAGCCGCGTTTTTGCGAAGGAGCCCGAGGTACGAGGGCGACTGAAGCAATCTCGTCCTCACCCTCAACAATGCATTATTATTTTGATTTTCGGGTGTCTTTTTCGGAAAACAGGAATTAGTGGCAATTACATTGAAGATCCAGTATTATATTAATTCACATCACCTTACAAATAATTAATTTCGTATATTTGAATAGGAATTTAATATATTATGATTGATGCCGATAACATACTAAAATACTTGTCTTTAAATAAAGTGAGGTTTAAACAAGAATACCATCTTACTAAAATTGGTTTATTTGGATCCATTGCCCGTGGTGAACAGACAGATAAAAGTGATATCGATTTAGTAATAGAATTTGAACCTGACACACCTGATTTATATACGCTGAAATACAAATTAAAAAAAGAAATTCAGGAAAAGTTTGATCTTCAGGTAGATATATGCAGGCTGAAGTATATAAAACCCATTTTCACAAAACAAATACAATCTGAAGTAAGATATGTATAGTCCATCACATAAAGACTTTGCATGTTTAGTAAATTTCTCTGAATCGATTATTAATATAAAGTAGTATTTTCTGAATTCCTAAGAAGCCTATTCAGTCGGCTCTAACAGACGCACAATCGTGCGTCTCAACAATTTTACTACCTCACTATCAACTCCACCTTGGCTAAATCTTCATCCCTCGATGATGACCCATATGCATAAATTTATTCATTATCATAATATTTTTCAGAATTAAAATCACTAAATCAACTTTTTTGCCCACTTTTAAAAATTATACACATTAAAGTAAAGGTATTAATTTGATAAAAAATAAACCATATGACAAAACAAAGCAGCAACAGGTTATATTCCCTTGATGCTCTACGCGGATTTGATATGTTCTGGATTGCAGGAGGGGCGGCAATATTTGTTACATTATCAAAGAATACTGACTCAAATGTTATAGATTGGATTGCATCTCAAACCGATCATGCCAAATGGAATGGTTTTAAGTTTTATGATCTCATATTTCCTCTCTTCTTATTTATTGCAGGTGTAAGCTTCCCATTTTCACTGGCAAGCCGAAAAGCCAAGGGACATACAAAAAAGAGAATATACCAACATATTATCAAAAGGGGAATTGTTCTTGTTCTATTGGGAATTGTGTATAATGGTATACTTGTCAGGGACTTTTCTGACATGCGTTTTGCAAGTGTTTTAAGCAGAATTGGCCTTGCATGGATGTTTGCAGCCCTGATTGTTTTGAACACCAAAGTTTTATGGCAAGGAGTCTGGTTTATGGGTCTTTTGCTACTTTATTATGCACTTATGATGCTTGTTCCGGTTCCCGGCTATGGTGCCGGTGTTTTAACAGTTGATGGTAGTCTGGCAGCATTCATCGACCAAATAATTGTACCTGGAAGGTTGTACAAAGGCACACATGATCCTGAAGGATTGTTCTCCACAATTCCTGCTATTTCTACTGCTTTACTAGGAATGCTTACCGGTCATCTACTTAACCTTAAGAAGAAAGAAATTACACAACATAGAAAATTCTATATTATGCTCGGCGCCGGTACCTGTCTCATTTTACTGGCTTTATTATGGAACATGTCCTTCCCTATAAATAAAAACTTATGGACAAGCTCCTTTGTGTTTATGACTGGTGGAATTAGTCTCATTTTACTTTCTGTATTCTATCTGGTACTGGATATATGGAAAATCAGATGGTGGGCCTATCCTTTTATGGTTATCGGATTAAATCCAATTACTATTTATCTGGCTCAGGCTGGAATGATAAATTTCAGAAGTACATCGGAATATTTTTTCGCCCACTTCTTCGAATCTATCTCAAATAATTACTTCGAATTTTGGATGGCATGTATGTATTTCGCTGTCAGTTGGCTGTTTCTCTATTTTCTGCATAAACAGAGAATCTATCTTAAAGTTTAAAGCTATACAAATTTCAATATATAGTTCATATTGGATATTATTCAGATGTGAGATTTGTCTCCTTTGTTCTTTTATCAATCTGCAGAAATGAAAATTTAATAGAATACTTTATTTTGAATTGGCATAAATGAGTAATTCTTTTAATAACGTATTTGTATAACTTTATTATGGATTTTCCGTAAATAAAACTTTATAAACATTATGCTCGAAACTTTTTTGTCAAGATTCCTGGAATTAATTCGTAAGACATTCGCTTTACCTGTAGGTTTTAAGATAAACTACCGTAGCCTGAAGTTTGATAGGGATATTGAAAAAATATTCATTAGGGAATATTATGATAGCCTTCTGATCCATGTTAGATTTTCCATTATAATTTCGATCTTTTTTTATGCAATTTTTGGAGTTTTGGACTGGTTTCTTATTCCTGAATTGGTAAAAACTTTCATATATATTCGGTTTCTCTTTGTAATCCCTGCTGCTATTATAATACTTCTCCTATCCTATTTAAATTTTTTCCAGAAAATATACCAATCATTATTAAGCTTGTTAATTTTTATAGCTGGATTCGGTATTATTTTAATGATATATTTTTCCGGAGACTACACTAATTCATTGGTTCAAGCTTATTATTATACAGGTTTATTATTGGTATTTATATTTGGTTATAGTTTCCTGAAATTAAGATTCTGGTGGGCATCTTTAGCATCATGGATGATAGTAATTAGT
>JAGLSB010000352.1 GCA_023135955.1 Bacteroidales bacterium
TTTTATGGTTATGAATTCAAAGGAGTTTTTAAGAATACTGGAGATGCATTAGTAGCAAATCTTGTTAATGAAGATGGGCTTCCATTTGGAGCTGGTGATGCTATTTATAGCGACATCTCTGGTTCTGAAGGTATTCCTGATGGGATTATTGACAATTTTGATAAGACTTTCATAGGGTCACCAATTCCTGATTTCTTTGGTGGATTTAACAGTCAGATAAAATATGATAAATGGAAACTTGATATAATGGTGCAGGGGGTATATGGCAATGAAGTATTTAATTATGTCCGGTTTTTGAATGAAAAGATGACGGATCTATCCAACCAGAGTCAGGCAATTATAAACCGTTGGCAATATGAAGGCCATGAAACTGATATGCCAAGATCGCTGTGGGGAGACCCTGTAGGGAATTCTGCTTTTTCTTCAAGATGGATTGAAGATGGCTCTTATTTACGACTGAAAAATATTACTTTATCCTATAAAATACCCGATAAATTTCTTGTATTCAGGAACGCAGAGTTTTATGTATCAGGGATAAACCTTATTACTCTCACGAATTATTTGGGTTATGATCCTGAATTTGCATTTTCATACAGTCCTGTAGAATTAGGGATTGATTATGGTTTAATTCCGTTTACAAAGACATTCATGATTGGTGTTAAATTAGGCTTGTAATTTTAAAGTATGAAGGAAATAATAATAAAACGAAAAATAAACAAGCTTGTAGCAGGCATTTTGATAATGCTGGCTGCAACCCAGTTTTCTTGCGAAGAATTCTTTAATCCGGAACAAGCTCTTGTTGTATTGGAAGATGATTTTTATAAAAACTGGAATGAGTACAGGTCAGCCGAAATGGGACTTTATGCCTTGCAGCAAAATCTTGTTGATCAAATTGTAATTTTAGGCGATTTGAGGGGCGATCTTCTTGAAGTTACACAATATGCCGACAAGGACCTTAATGAAATATATAATTTTAACATTTCACCCGATAACAAATATGCCAGTCCAAATAATTTCTACAAACTAATAGAAGCTACAAATAATCTTGCAAGAGAACTTGAACAACAGCACCCTGAAGTACTGGATAAATCTGAAGCCCTGACAAATTATGATCGTCTGTATGGTGAAGTATTATGTATGCGTGCATGGGCGTACTTTAATGCTGTGAAAATTTATGGCGAAGTTCCCTATATATGGCCATCCCTGACTTCCTCAGAGGAGATCACAGAATATTTAAATGCACCCCGGCAATATTATGATATTGAAGATATTAATTTCAATATTGACGGATATAATAAAGATACAATTAAAATTGACACACTTATTCTGGACAAAATATATCTTAACATGGGAATGGTAATTGACACATTCACTAATCAATTATCTGAAAGAATAAAAGCAGTAGGAGTAATACATAATCTTGAAAATAGCGATCAAACATGGGATGTGACAGTATGGAATATGAATGCCTATAGATCTCTCATGGGGGAAATGCATCTTTTTAATTCAAACCTCTCATCGGCATATGATTATTTTTACCCCATCCTTTATAATTATGAATCTGAAACTTCTAATATATTATATGGTCTGGACGATAGGTTTTCCAACAATAAATGGAAATCTATATTTGAAGGAATCGATGTCTATGAACATATTCTGACACTTCAATTCGATAAATCTTTTCAACAACAAAATTCTTTACAAAAGCTATTTTCAGTACAGTCACCGAATCTTTACATGATGAAACCTACTAAAGTGGCAATTGATAACTGGGAGACCATATGGTCGGGAAAGAAGCTGATTAAATACTCAACTATACCTGAAAATACCATTATAGATATAGATAATTTTGGATATGGTGTTCCGGGTGATTTTTATCGTGGCTATGGCGTTTCCTATGCCTATATGAAAGGGGCCGAAATGATGACGGAAAGTGATGTAAGATTAATGTTGTATTATAAATCACTTGGAAATAACAGAGACGCCAAAAACCTATTAGAGGGTGCTGTTCCTGTCGTTTATAAATATACTATTGGGAAAGATATATTTGATCATGATGCCGATTTCATTCTTTACAGGGCATCTAATATTCATCTCTATTGTGCTGAAATATATACTTATTGGATACATGACAAGGGAGTTTATAATACTGATCTTAACAAAGGGATTAGTATTTTAAACAATGGAGCTTATAAAAGACCAGTAGACTTTAACCAGTTAGGTGTAAGAGGAAGGGTAGGCTTTGGATCTGGCGATGATGCTGTTTATATAGAAGATTATATATATCAACACGATCCATATACTAATGAGATAGTTGGTTATCTTGACTATACAGCAAACATGGACGCCAAGAAAGCATATTTGGAAGATCAGATTATACAGGAAAGAGCACGTGAGCTGGCTTATGAGGGACACCGTTTTTTCGACTTGATAAGAGTAGCGAAAAAGCGTGGTGATAATTCCTACCTGGCTGATAAGGTTGCAGCAAAATTCTCAGGCGAAAAAGCTGAACAAATCAGGGAGATATTGATGAATGAAGAAAATTGGTATGTTCCAATGGATTAGCAGACGAAAGTAATAAGAACTTTTTTATGGGAATGGAAGAAGTTACAGTATTACGCTAGTTTTGATGATATCGGATCGTGCCGGGTGTTAGCTTGTCAGACACTATACAATTGTAATATTAAATAATAAAGTGTTAAATTGCTGAATAATTAAATATCAACTTACGAAAATATAGATATTGAATTAGGGAAAAAAATTAATACAATATTCAACAAGAATAGAATTAATTTAGAAACTAAAAATCAGCAAAATGTTAAACACTATTGATTACATTTTTATTGCTTTGTATTTTATTGTAATTCTTTTTGTTGGTCTTTGGACAGGCCGCAAACAAGATAAGGAAGACTACCTGATTGCCGATCGTAAACTGAAATCCCTTGAAGCAACCAGCACAATTTTTTCAAGTAGAATTGGAGCCGCAATCCTATTAACATATACTGCTTTAGTATATATATACGGACTTGGTGCCTACTGGTATTTTATTGGTTCTGTATTTGGCTTGTTTGTCTTTTATTTTTTTGGGAAAAAAGTCAAACAACTAGGTGCGAAAGAGAATTTTTACACCTTATCAGATTTCTTTTTCTATTTAAAGGGAAAGACAGCAGGTTATCTTTCTGCAGTTGTTGTTGTTATAATAATGTTTGGCTGGGTAGTTTTGAATTTTACGGCAGGCGCCAAACTGGTTCAGGAGTATACTCCAATTAGTTATGATATGTCTGTTATCTTGATCGGTGTAATCATTCTGCTTTACCTTCTTGCCGGAGGTTTTAAGGCAGTTGTCAGAACAGATATTATTCAAACAGGAGGTATTTTTCTACTATTTGTTTTAATGATTTATCTGTTAATGACTACAGAAGTAAAACCGAACCTCGCATTTGCAGGTTTGTTCGAAATCCCTACTAGTGAAATTATTAATTTCTTTATTGCCGGCTTTTTTATTCCAATGGCCTCACCTGAATTATGGCAAAGGATTTATGCAATTGAAAGTCAAAAAGAATATAAGAAAAGTCTATTTCTCTCATCTGTTTTTTATTTTATTATTGGATTCATATTGCTTATGATTGGTATGGTTATCCGAACTGATATTCCGGATTTAAGTCCTGATACAGCATTAATAGTTGGTTTTAGTAAATTGCTACCGGCAGGCTTAGCAGGTTTGTCTGTTGTAATTATTTATTCAGCTATATCATCTTCTGCCGATACCTATATGTTCACATCAGCGTCTTCTGTTACCCAGGATTTTCTCGAAAGAATGGGCTTGCTAAAAAAGGAAAAGCTAACAATAACTATGCGACTAATATTGACTATTTTGATGATTTTGGGAATAGTTATGGCCTTGATCCTCCGTGATATTGTTGATACTACATTTTTCTT
>JAGLSB010000353.1 GCA_023135955.1 Bacteroidales bacterium
GTAGTTCGCCGAAGGCTTACGATTCTACAGTTGCTGTTTTAAGTTCATTTCCTATTTTCCTTTTTGATTATTATGGTTTTAACTATATTGTAGAGTTGATATCCGAAGATTAATTTATCTTGATTATTGAAAATCTTGTAGTTCTCATAAAAAGCACAGTTGGCAGCAATGTATAAAAATAATAGCCAAAATAGTAGTAAATCCAAGGGTTATATCCCGCTTTAACTTTAGTGTAACTTGACAGGAATAAAGCCCGAAATAGGCTGCTATTCTTATACTAACCGTGGGCAAGGCAAAAAAACATACAGATGATCTATCAAGAGATATTTTTGATGAGGAAGATGAATATTTTATAACAATCCGCCAAGTAAAAATGATTTAATAAACATTCTGACAAAACATTACAAAAGTTAGATAGATTCCAATTGAGCAACGTAAATTTGATGATTTGTAAAAAGAACTATGGATGCAACTGAACAATATAACGACTTGATTAAAAAGATAAAAGGAGAATTGCCTTTAAGAGCTTTGCCGGTTAGAGAATTGGTGCAAATTTTCAGAGAAAAAGGACATCCTATAACGTTAAAAACGGAGCTAACACTTAAAGATGTTCATAATAGTGGCGATGTTTCCGGGATAATGTGTATAGTTCAAAATGACAAGGAAAATGTAATTGCCTGTGCCTTGACTCATCTGATTTTTTCACCTAAATTCCCCATGTTTAAGGAAATATCAGATTATCAAAGAAAAAGAGAAAAAAGAATAAAGAAATTAAATAAATTTGGATTGAATTGAAAATCGCCCAGCCTACAAAGTATAAAAAATAATAGCTGATTTTGTAGTAAATCAAAGTGTGTAGCCCGCTTCAACTTCTGTGTAACTTGACAGGTTTGTAGCCCGCAATCGGCTACTATTCTTATACGAACTGATGGGGGCAATTATGAAAACTTAGAACTTGAAAGAACAAAATAACATTGAAAATTCTTTTACGGATACACTAAGAAACTCTGACTTACAAAATGTAAGTATAGGATTGGCAGAAACATTAGTAGATTCAATTTTAAATGATGGAATCTTAAAAGATTTACCAATTGTTAGTTCAATTATAGGTTTAGGAAAAACTGCTATTAGTATTAAAAATGGATTGTTTTAAAAAAAGATTATTCATTTCTTAACCGAAATCAATCATATCCCGTTGACTTCAAGACAAGAGATGATTGATTATATTGATAGTCGAGAGGATCAAAAAATAAAAGTTGGTGAAAAATTAATTTTCATTTTGGATAAATGTGAGGATTATATCGACACGAAATATATTGCTCAATTTTTTTGTGCGTTTTTAGAAAAGAAAATTACTTATGACGAATTTCTAAAAGGTTCAAGGATTATTCAAAATATATTCATTGGTGATTTGGAGTATTTTTTAGATAGTGATATTTCAGAATTTGAAAAAGAGGCTTCGACTGAAGAGGCACCTGATGAAGATACATTTCCTTTGATAAATATTGGGATTTGTGGTTTTGGATATAACCCAATAAACATTGAAGACCAATGGGATCATAAAATGACAAACAAATATATTGTTGAAGGAGGAGAAACAATAATTTGGGTGACTTCAATTGGACACAAACTAAAAGAAATTTTTAAACTTTCGGATAGTTGTGAAATCAATCAAAACAAAACCTGTTTTATAACACATTTCATTCTCGCCTTTCTTCAGAATCTTAACAGATTTGACTTCTTTATTTGTACATCATTTAAGCATGGAAGAATATGTTGAATAAAGCATCAAATCTGAAAATCATTTTAATAATATTTCTGGGTTCTGTATTTTCTAATTGTTTGGCAAACAACACGATAGCTGGTTATGTTTATTCCCAAAACACTGGAGAACCATTGCCTTTTGCGAATATTATATTACAGGGGACCACCATAGGTTCTGTATCAAATATTAATGGTCAATTTATTATTAAAAATGTAAAAGAAGGTAATTATAAGATTATAGCAAGTTATAGTGGCTATTTAAGTGAAGAAAGGCTTATAGAAGTATATAACGACATGGAAATAGTTTTCAGACTAGAAGAAACAAGTTACGATATAAATACAGTTGTTATTACTGGTACAAGAACCGAAAGAACATTGAGAAATGTCCCAATTCTTACAAATGTTATTAGTAAAAGTGAAATTGAAAGTACAGGTTCAACAAATATTATGGATGCTCTTAGTTTATCATTACCAAATATAAATTTTAATAGTTCCGTTACAGGTCCTTCAATGCAGCTTGCAGGACTAGAGGCAAAGTACACTGTTTTTCTAATTGATGGGGAAAAAATTTCAGGTGAGACAAATGGAAACATTGATTATAACAGATTAAAAACTGTCGATATTGAAAGAATCGAAATTATTAAAGGTGCATCGGGGATACTTTACGGATCAAATGCTATAGGTAGTGTTGTAAATATAATAACTAAAAAACCCGGGCAGGCTGTTGAAACTTCTTTTGGTACCAGATACTCAAAATATAATGAGTTTGACAGGGATGCAAATATTGCATTTATTTTAAAAAACTTCAGTTCAAAAACTAATTTCTTCTCAAATAGTACTGATGGTTATGATTTAACCCCTGCTTCAATAGATGAAAGGACACAGGAGGCATTTAAAAGCAAATCCTTAAAGCAAAAATTTGAATACAAAGCATCTGAAAAACTAAACTTCGAGGCTGCCGGTAATTATTATGATCGGGAAAGATTTGATTCTGATTTAATCCCAATACATAAAAAGGATTATGATTATACTTATAATATTAAATCGGCTTATAGATTTAATACTGAAAATTCAATTTCGGCCATTTGGCATTCTGACATGTATATTACAAAAGATGTTGAAGAACTTTTCGATAACAAAGAAACGGCAACTTATGAAAACATCTCTTCAAATGCAAGATTATCAGGTACTTTTAAAGTTTTTAATAAGAATACACTAAGTACTGGAATAGAATATTTGCAAGACAAACTTTATTCAAACCGAATTGAAGGAGAAGAAAAACAAAGCACCAATTTAATTGCATATGCACAGGATGAAATCGAATTTTGCAGCTATTTTACAGCCATTGCAGGACTTAGAGCTAATCTGCATTCTGAATATGGTTTTAATGCCATTCCTCAGATTTCGACTATGTATAAGTTGTCTGCAATGAAATTCAGATTAGGATATTCAATGGGTTACCGATCTCCCAGCATGAAAGAAATGTATATGTCTTTTTCACCCGTTCCTGTAATTGAAATTTTTGGTAATACCGATTTAATTCCGGAAACCGCCCGTTACTATACATTTTCGGCAGAATATTCTAAGCCCATTTTAAATGCCTCATTATCTGTATATCAGAATAATATTAAAAATATGATAACGGAAGTTCAGGATTTAGTGGATCCCAGAATTTGGGTTTATAATAACATAAATAATGTAAGTGTAAATGGTGTTGATTTTAATTTAAGGGCAAGATTAAAATATGGATTTTCAGTAAATGCTTCGTATAGTTATACCGATTCTGAAGATAAAACCAGTGGATCGCAAATGCTGGGTACGAGTAAAAACAACGCCGGTCTGATGATTCAACATAAATTCTCAAGAAAAAAATATAGTCTTTCTACTAATCTAAGGGCCAGTTACAAAGGTGAGGTCCCATTTGAAGAAATGGATGATATTACAGGCGATATTACTTCAAAACTTTATAAGGCACACACAATCTGGAATTTAACAACATTACACAAAATACATTCCGGCATATTTTTAACGATAGGTGTTAATAACATTTTT
>JAGLSB010000354.1 GCA_023135955.1 Bacteroidales bacterium
ATTCAACCATAATTGATGGCTATTCGAATATTATTGATGAAAATATTCTGATTCATAAAGACTCCATTTACTCTGTAACTCTCGAGCAGATTTTATATTCTTTCCTGCTTAATGTAAGCGAACTGGAGACGGAAAACCCAATGGCCAAAGTAGAGGTAAATATTTACGATGAAGAGCATATCACCGACATTAATGGTCAGACTGAATTCTCGCTGCCGCTTGGAACTCATTCAATGTCTTTGGCAAAGTCTGATTATAAAAGTATTGATACTATGGTAATTATTCCGGATGAAACGAGTATTTCTTTAGTAATGGAAAAGATAAGTGCAACACTGAAAGTACAACTAAAAAGAAATACTACACCGGTAAATAATGCAATTGTAAAAGTTGGAAGCGACAGTCTGATTACCAATTCCCTCGGTATAGCAACATTTTATGAACTTCCTTTCAATATAACTTATGATATTTCTGCTTACAGAGATGATTATAATCGGGTATCTTTTCCTTTTGAACACTTGAAAGACACCACATTAATTATCCAGATGGTGAAACTGGGTTTTGCTGATTACGAAGATATTAATGAGGTCATAATTTATCCAAATCCTGTGAATGATAAGTTGAATATTGAAACAAAATGGAGTAAATTTGATGCCAGGATAACCGATGCTAACGGGAGGCTGTTAATGATGAAATCTGTTCATGAAAATATTTATGAAATGGATATTTCTTCCTTAAGCCCGGGCATCTATATTTTGCATTTGAACACAAGGCAGGATCATAAAACAATCAAACTAATAAAGTCTGTAAACTAAAGAAAACGACGAATGAACTACCCTAAGATCATTGTTTTCGGACTAGGAGCAGGATTATTAAGTTCCAGCGCATACCCTGCCAGTATTGAGAAACCCAATATCATCCTTGTCTTAACTGATGACGTTTCACCGGATATGTTCAGCTGTTATTCCCCATATACTCCAAAAGGAATTGAACATGCCGGAAACACTCCCAATATTGATAAGCTTGCAGAAAATGGAGTTATGTTTAAAACCAGCTATGCATCTGCCATGTCGGCTGCGTCAAGGGTTGAATTGGTAACAGGAAAGTATGCAAATACAACTGGAGTTTATCAGAACGGCATGTGGGTAAACGAAAGGAGCAATTTATTTCTTGAGGACCATCTTTCATTTGGTAAAATTTTAAAAGATGCAGGCTACGCTACAGCAATTGCAGGAAAGTGGCATGAAGGCGCAATAAGACCTTATGAAGAGTTGGGTGGCTTTGAAGAATATAGCATCTGGTCGTCGGAATCTTATATGGAGGCTTGCGATAATTATGTAGGTTGGGATGGCGGAATGGAGAATGAAACTACGGTTTCCAGATACTGGCATCCAGGGATTATTCAGAACGGGAAAGTTCTATATACTGAGCCGGATGATTTTGGTCCGGAAGTGAATGCCAATTTCCTAATGGACTTCATGGAGACCTCTGTGATGGAAAATAAACCCTTCTTCGCTTATTGGCCAACCGTTGCTCCTCATGGTACAAGACTTGGTGTCACCACAAATCCTTTCAGGGGTGAGGTTGGAGAGATGGGAGCTTCAGATTCTGAAGAAAAGGCAGCTCGGTTTAAATCGTTGGTTGAATATATCGACTACCTAATGGGGAATATCGTTCAGAAAGTGGAGGATCTTGGAATTGCCGAAAATACTATTATCATATTCTTATCCGATAATGGAACGGCAGTAACTGCTAAAACAAGGGGTGTAGAAAGAGGATGTCATATTGTAAATATTATATCAGGAGCAGGAGTTATAGAAAGGGGTGCCAGCGATGAACTGACAGACTTTACAGATATTGCCCCAACACTGGTAGAACTTGCCGGTGCAGATCTGCCCGTAGGATATGAGTTTGGTGGTCAAAGCCTTGTTCCTTTTCTTAGTGGTGAAACAGATTCCCATCGCGATTGGATTTACGGTTATATCTCAACCAGTCAGTTGCTAAGAACAAAAAATTACCTGCTCGAAGTGGTTAATCCTATGCTCGGATTACCTGAAGGGCGATTCCTTTATACAGGAGAAAATCGATTTAGGGAAGGATATGTGAGAGCTGAGGATAGCTCGGAACATCAGGAAGCGCGTACCGAAATGCTGGAAATTCTCAAGCAATTTAAACCTATCAAGGAAGATCATCCATTCTGGCAAACCGATAAAGGCATTACCTTTTATCAGGACTATACCTCACCGGCAACAATGAATAAACATTTGCATAATCATCAGGATTGGGTTTTCTATAATGAAGGCTTTAGCACTTTGGACAGCTTAGATTTACAAAAATATCAGGTCGGATTTTATCTGACCGACTCAAAAAGTGGAGAAGGCTTAGGTTTTGGTAGCTTTTCCTTTAATGATATTGAAAAGGAATTAAATGATAGCTCTTATGTATTTTTTGAGGATCTTATTCTTGGTAATTATTCTTATTCAACCATAATTGATGGCTATTCAAATATTATTGGTGAAAATATTCTGATTAATAAAGACACAATTTTCACTATAGCTATGGAGCAGATTCTGTTTCCCTTCAGTCTTGATGTTAGTGAACTGGAATCGGAAAAACCAATAATGGGAGTAGGGGTAAATATTTACGATGAAGAGCATATCACAGATATTAATGGTTATGCTGAATTCTCAATGCTGCATGGAACTCATTTAATGTCTCTGTCAAAAACGGATTATAGAAGCATTGATACCATAGTAAATATACCCGATGAAATGAGCATTTCTTTGGTAATGGAAAAGATTAGCGCAACACTAAAGGTACAACTAAAAAGAAATTCAACACCGATAAATAATGCCCTGGTAAAAGTCGGAAACGATAGTCTGATTACCAATTCCCTCGGTATGGCAACATTTTACGAGCTCCCTCTTAATATAGTGTATGATATTGTTGCATACAGAGATGATTATAACCAGGTATCATTTCTTTTTGAACATCTAAAAGATACCACATTAATTATACAGGTAGTGAAACTAGGTTTTGCTGATTACGAAGATAATAATGAGGTCGTTATTTATCCAAATCCTGTGAAGGATAAGTTGAATATTGAAACAAAATGGAGTAAATCTGAAGCGAGGATAACAGATGCAAATGGAAGACTTTTAATGCTGGAATCTATTCAGGGAAATATATGTGAAATGGATATTTCTTCTTTGGAACAGGGGATCTATATTTTACATCTGAATACTGGACAGAACCATAAAACATTCAAACTAATAAAGACTATTTACTAAAGAATACTACAAATGAATTCTACTAAAATTTTAGGTTTAGGATTAAGTGCAGGTTTACTAGGGCTGAGTTCTTGCACGGCTACTAATGAGCAGCCAAACATTATAGTTGTTTTAACCGATGATGTTTCACCCGATATGTTCAGTTGTTATGCGCCTCATACACCAAAAGGATTTGAGCATGCCGGTAATACCCCTAATATTGATAAGCTCGCTGAAAATGGAGTGATGTTTAAAACCAGCTATGCGGCGGCAATGTCAGCTCCTTCAAGGGTTGAACTGGTAACAGGAAAGTATGCAAATACTACTGGAGTCTATCAAAACGGAATGTGGATAAATGAGAGGAGTAATTTATTTCTAGAAGATCATCTTTCATTTGGAAAAATTCTAAAAGATGCCGGTTATGCAACTGCCATTGCCGGGAAATGGCATGAGGGTTCAATAAGACCTTATGAAGAGTTGGGCGGATTTGAAGAATATAGTATATGGTCGTCAGAATCTTATATGGAAGCCTGCGATAATTACAAAGGCTGGAATGGAGGAATGGAGAATGAAACTACTATTTCCAGATACTGGCATCCGGGAATTATTCAAAATGGAAAGGTTTTATATACTAAAGCAGATGATTTTGGTCCTGAGGTAAATGCTAATTTCCTGATGGACTTTATGGAAAGATCTGCGAAAAAAAATAAACCTTTTTTTGCATATTGGCCAACAGTTGCCCCTCATGGTACCAGATTGGGAGTTACTACTAATCCTTTTAGAGGTGAAGTAGGTGAAATGGGCAAATCTAATGCTGAAGAAAATGCTGCACGATTTAAATCACTGGTTGAATATATAGACTACCTTATGGGAAATATCGTTCAGAAGGTTAAGGATCTTGAAATTGCCGACAATACTGTTATCATATTCTTGTCAGATAATGGAACTGCAGTTACTGCTAAAACAAGAGGTATAGAAAGAGGTTGTCATATTGTAAATATTATTTCAGGTGCCCATGTAATAAAAAGAGGTGCCAGCAATGAACTGACAGACTTTACCGATATTGCCCCAACACTTGTTGAATTGGCCGGTGCCGAACTCCCGGAAGGATATGAATTTGGCGGACAAAGCCTGGTTCCTTTTCTAAGTGGTGAAACAGATTCTCATCGCGATTGGATTTATGGTTATATTTCTACCAGTCAGGTGCTAAGAACAAAGAATCACCTTCTCGAAGTTGTTAATCCTATGCTCGGATTACCCGAAGGACGATTCCTTTATACAGGAGAAAATCGATTCCGGGAAGGATATGTGAGAGCTGAAAATATGCCCGAACATCAGGAAGCAAAGGCAGAAATGCTGGAAGTCCTCAAGCAGTTTAAACCTGTTACAGAAGATCATCCATTCTGGCAATCCAGAAAAGGCAAATCCTTTTATCAGGATTATACATCACCGGCAACAATGGATAAACATTTGCATAACCATAAGGATTGGGTGTTTTATAGTGAAGATTAAATTTTTTTAGAAAAAAAGACAAATATGAAAACTATGAGAGATAATAAGGTTTTGGCTTTTGCATCGATAGCTGCAATTTTACCTTTTACTGCTTGTGATACTCAGGTAAAGCAGTCAGACGAGTCAACTAAGCCAAATATCATTTTCATTCTTGCCGACGATATGGGCAAAGAATGGGTTTCCGGTTATGGAGCCGATGATATTCAAACTCCGAATCTGGATAAAATGGCAGAAACCGGTATGAAATTTAATAATGTGTATTCCATGCCTCAGTGTACTCCAAGCAGAGTTACACTTTTAACAGGTCAATATCCTTACAATCACGGCTGGATAAATCATTTTGATGTTCCCAGATGGGGACATGGAGCGAAATTCGACCCTGCAATGAATCCCACTTATGCTCAATTTCTAAGAGATGCCGGATACAAAACAGCTGCTAC
>JAGLSB010000355.1 GCA_023135955.1 Bacteroidales bacterium
CATTGCGATGGAGCACGAGGCACGAGGGCGACTGAAGCAATCTCGTCCTCACCCACAATAAGGTTTATCATAACAAAGGAGCCCAAGGCACGAGGGCGACTGAAGCAATCTCGTCCCCACCTTAGCAATACGTGTCATTACAAAGAAGTCCGAAGCAATCTCATCCACACACACTCAACCAAACCTATCCCGCCTGTTCAATAATATTTTGTAATTCCATAAGAATATTTTTTTGTTGATCTGTCAAAGGCATAGCTTCAACTTTTAACAAATACTCTCTGGCAATTTCAGTATTCCCACTAACACCATTCAGGTAGCTAATCATAATAAGATTATCGAAAGAAGAATTAATCTTTACTGCAGAATTCATTAGCTCAAGAGCAAATAAAACAGCTTGTGGCGATCTGGAGTAATTATTTACAATATCATAAGATTCCTGATACAAGAAGCCATCGTTCCCTTCAAAATTTGATGAATAATGCAACAGAACTAATTCTCCAAAACTTTTCCAGTCATCAGTATTAGAAAAATAAAGTTTATGTGTTATGTATTCCGCATTTATCATGCTCTCAGGACTGTTTTGAAATATTGGTAGAAGTTCGTTTATAATTCTGTCTCTGTATGCTGGATTTCTGGTTGAGATAGCTACATTAAGGGAGGCATCGTAAATATTAGCAAAAATCTGACCTCTTTCTTCTTCTGTCCATATCTGATTCAAAGCATTGATATTTTTCTTCAAAACAGTAAATATCTTCCCATCCAAATCAGATCTGGCAACAAGAATGATACTTTTATACTCAGGATTTAAGATATCCTCTTCAGTAAGGGAAGGAATAATTTTCGATGACACTTCTTCAGATTGCTCTTCCTGTTCAAATTCGAGTAATAGTTCTCTATAAGCTAAAAGTTCTGTAGCACTCAATTTGTCCTCTTCGAAATCTCTTTTGAATTGCACTAATTTATCAGAGCTACTAACAACTTTTTCGCCATAAGCATTCAATTCCGGCGCCTGCTTAACTCCAACTACTTGTGCAAGGACATCCTCCATTGGACTCAAATAGTACATAGTAGGATAGGCTTTCAAACCATATTGTCTGGCTTTTATTCTTCCAAATTCAGTCTCTCCATCCATTTTAAGATTAATGAAATGGGAATTATAATATTTTCCCAATTCAACATCAGGATATATAGTACTTTCTAAATATTTACATGGACCACACCATGTGGCATAAATATCCAGAAAAATTAATTTTCCAGAATTATCTGCTTCTTTTAAAGCACTTTTCCATTCACTTTCAGTTACTATTTCTTTGAATTGCATTTGTGCAGTTGCTACAAATGGAATAAAAATAAAAACTGCAATAAAAGGAATTACTCTCTTCATCAATTTATTCATAACCAATATATTATTTAATTACATAAGAATAAGTGCCTTATTATTGAAAAACATAAAATCCATGGTTCTATGTGGACTTCTTCTCTGTAACCATTATCCTTCGATCATTCGACAAACTCAGGTCGACGCCCAGTAACCAGAACCGAGCGAAGCGAGCTCAACGACTGAAAGGAGTTAAACCAGCAACCATTATCCCTCAAACACCAACCCCTCATCAGTATAAATAGAAATTAACCTCTTTTGTTCAATTTCCCAATTTAAAACACTTGATGCCAGAGTACAATTTTCTTGCCATTCCTTTCTTTTTTCTTTATTATACAGAGCTTCAAGCAAAATTTCAAAAAGAAGTTCTTTATTGTCCGATTTCACTGTCATTCCAACATTATAATCGTCAATTATTCGTTTCATCTCAGGAAATCCTGAACATACAACAGGTACATTAGCCTGGATATAATCGAATATTTTATTTGGAAGGGCATAATAATAATTCAAATTAGATTTTCTTTCCAGTGAAATACCTAAATCAGCTTGTTGAGTAAGTGCCCTCAATCTTTGAGGACATAATCTTCCAGTAAAATAAACCTTATGAGTCAGCTTTTCATCTTTAACAAGCTGTTTCAGCGTATCGAGAATATCCCCATCTCCGGCAATTATTAAAGCTATTTCATCCAGCCTGCTCATCAATTTGATAATTCCTTCAAGCCCCCTATCTTTATTTATAGCACCCTGATAGAGAATAATCTTCATTTCTTGAAAATCATCTGGTAAAACATAATCAATAGGCTTCAAAATTTCTCCGGGAACATTCCTTATCACATGAAATTTCAATCCGTATTTTGCAGAATACATTTTAGCCAGTGTTTCGTTAACAGTATAAGCCAAATTGACACGGGGAACGAGAATTTTTTCAAGTTGAAGCCAGAAATTGCGAACAAATTTCCGATCACTTAACTCGGGTACTTCTGTAAAATACTCATGACTATCATAAATGAGCTTCCACCCTCTCAACACTGATGCAAGATAATTCGCAGGAAGAGTATCCAAATCATTTGCAAGAAGAATTACTTTTCCTCTCCTTGTAATTAAGTAAAGAAATAGGCGAATATTGAAAAAGGCATAGAAAAGAAAGCCATTATTAAAAATAAGTCTGAAGCGTTTATACACTATTCCTTCAAGCCTCAATCGGGGAGATTTTCTCAATTTACGACCCAATAATACAGGCAAATAATCTGATTTACTTAATGTCCCTGCAATCCTCTGAACTCGCTGATCGGTTACCAGATCATTTATTACGCTTATGTAAATTCTCTTTTTCAATATAAAATATTGCGGGTGAAGTTAAAAAAAATAGAGAAAAGAAAGTATTTCTTTAATAAGCGAAAGACTATCTTTGTATTAATAACTGAATTATGGCAGAGATTATTGAAAATAAATCCTTAAAAAAGCTAAACAGTTTCAGGATTGATTTCACAGCAGCAAAATATTCAAATCCAACAAGCATTAATGAACTAATTGAAATCTACAATGATTCTCAAGGCCTCCAAACTCTGGTTCTTGGTGAAGGAAGCAATATTCTGTTTACCAAGAACTACCAGGGACTAATAATACATCCCAGAATCCGTGGCAAAGAAATCATTAATGAAAATTCGGATGAGATTATTCTAAAGGCATATTGTGGTGAAAACTGGGATAATCTTGTTGAATATTGTGTAGATATGGGTTTGGGCGGACTGGAGAATCTTTCATTAATACCCGGTTCGGTCGGATCTTCACCGGTGCAAAATATTGGAGCCTATGGGGTTGAAGTAAAGGACAGAATTTTATGGGTAGAAGGACTAAGAAAAGATGAGACTACCATCAGTAAAATATCAAATACCGATTGCAAATTCAGTTACAGGAACAGTATTTTTAAGAATGAATTGAAAGATAAATTCATTATCACTGCCGTAATTTTTCGTCTTGATAAAAAACCCATCATTAATTCCAATTACAGGAGACTCTCGGAAGTTTACAAATCCAAAAAGATTCAGAACTTGAAGACAATGAGAGAATCGGTGATTGAAATACGCAATTCTAAGCTCCCCGATACAGAGGAATATGGTAATGTGGGTAGTTTTTTCAAAAATCCTGTAATTGCTGAAAAAGAATTTCAAACTTTGAAAGAACATTATCAAGATATTCCGTCCTTTCAGTCTATTGATGGAATAAAAATCCCTGCTGCCTGGTTAATTGAACAAGCGGGCTGGAAAGGAAAACGAATAAAAAATTGCGGAACCTGGCCAGATCAGCCGCTAGTCATAGTTAATTACGGAGGTTCAACAGGACAGGAGATATTAGATTTCTCACAGAAAATTCAACATTCCGTTTCTGAAAAATTTGGAATTTACCTTCAAAAAGAGGTGAATGTTGTATAGCCGTAGAGACAATGCGTATAGACGATGCGCGCATCGTCTCTACGAATTCCTGATAATATCTTCAGCAATCTTCAAAATCTTATTAGCTTCCTCCGAAGTCTCTGCTTCAGCATAAGTTCTTAGAACCGGCTCAGTACCAGAAGGTCTGATCATTAACCATGTATTTTCGTCAAAGAAATATTTATATCCATCCATATCGTCATTCTTGATAACCATATATTCGCCAAACTGGGTATATTTATTCTTCAGGCAATTTGTCAGTACCCTTCCCTTCAATTCCTTATCAATTGTCAAATCAGACCGGGAAAAAGCAAATTTTCCGGTAAGTTTATAAATTTCGTTAATTAGCTCGTTTACCGATTTCCCAGTTTCCTCCATCCATTCCCAAATTAATAGAGCCATCCAAATTCCATCTCTTTCAGGCATATGTCCTTTTACACTAATCCCGCCAGACTCTTCCCCACCAACAAGTACGTCATTCTTTAACATATACTGCGCAATTTGTTTGAAGCCAATTTTAACCCTTTCCACAGGTAAATGATAATACTCAGCCAATTTCTCAACTTTCACAGTAGATGAGAATCCTGTAACAATAATCCCCTTTTCCTTTTTAAATCCCGCCAGATAATGAATGAGTAAGAGTATAATGTGATGTGAATCTATATAATTTCCTTCTCCATCCATAAGTGCAATCCTGTCTGCATCCCCATCAACAGCAATCCCTAATTTAATATTTGCTTTTTTCTTTATATACTTGCTAAACTCAGTAAGATTCTTTTCAAGCGGTTCGGGAGCGATATTTCCAAAGAAAAAATCCTGTTTTTTATGTATCACATTAATTCCCGGGATAAATGCAGGCAGAATATTCTGCCCACTTCCATACATCGGGTCATATGCTACCTGAGAAGCAGATTTTTTTAATAGTTCAATATTAAAATTTGACTTAAGATGATTGATGTAAATTTCATCCAGAGATATGATCTCAATTAAAGCTTTCTCAAATAGTACTTTTGTTTTTATAAGGTCCATATCGACCTGGTTTTCATAGTTAACCAGATTCTCAATATCCCTTATATCATCATCAAATAATGGTCCCCCGTAGGAAGACTTTAACTTAAATCCGTTGTAATTATAAGGATTATGACTTGCTGTTATTACAATTCCTAATTGGGCTTTTAATTCCCTGACAGCAAATGAAACAGCGGGTGTTGATGTAAAACCGTCAGATAAAATAATTTTTATTCCCCTGGCTGCCAAAGTCTTAGCAACATCCATTGAGAACATCTCTCCTCCAAATCTGCAATCATATCCAATAACAACTTTTGCTTCACCGTGCTTTGTCTGCAGCCATGTTGAAACGGCTAAACTTAATCTTACAAGATTTTCACTTGTGAAGTCACGAGCAATCAGAGCTCTCCACCCATCGGTGCCAAACTTTATCTTCTTCATAGTATAACGAAATTACAACAAATAAAGAAAACAATGTCGTTTAGC
>JAGLSB010000356.1 GCA_023135955.1 Bacteroidales bacterium
CCCTCAAACTCTTGCTGAAAAAAAACTCTTGCTGACTCCCTCAAAATAATCTACTAAGTCGTTTTTTTTGCTGATTTTTCCATTAAGAGATACACCAACTCTTAAAAAACTATGTTTGATTTTGAAAATCTTGAGGTTTACAAAAAGGCTAAATTCTTTAACAAATCTGTATCGGAGATACTGGATGATAATAAAATAGACAAGGTATCCTATAATCAATTAAGAAGAGCTTCCTTCAGTATCATGTTGAATATTGCAGAAGGTTCGGGAAGATATACTAATCCTGATAAAAGACGGTTTTATGTTATCGCAAGAGGTTCCGCATTTGAGTGTGCAGCCATTTTTGATTATCTGAGAGACTTAAACTTCATTGAGGAGAAAAAATTTCAACTATTCTATATTTCTCTGGAAGAGATTTCAAAAATGCTTTTTGCCTTGATTAGGAAATTGGAGAAATAAGAACAGTAGTCTCCAGATGTATGTGCTTTAATGAAGTTCTTAATTTTGTCTCTTTTTGGGTAGTTATACTATCTAAAACACACCATTCCTGAAGATAATTATTATCTCACAGCAAGTATTAAGTTAACATTAATTAACGGTAATCGTATGTTCATTTGAAAATTCGGATTCAAATATTGCTCCGACAGCCTTTAGTTTAAAAGTGTATTTCCCTGCTGGCCATTTTACACGATAACCCCACTCAATATTTCCTGAAGTTGAATTTTCTGTAAAGAAATGCGGATTTAGTGCTTTGTCATCAATCTCCGACAAAGGATAAAATTCTCCGTTGTCGATTTTCAAATACACATCAAATTGTATTTCATTGTCTGAATTATCGGTCCAATTCAATGCAACCCAATAATAAGTGCGCCAAACCATGGAAGCAAAATCAATTTCTTGTTTTGACTTGTAGGTTCCTGATAAGTCTGATGGTGCCACGGGTATAGCATTCCCCCCTTCGCGTACTGTCCCATCTGGCAAATATATGGTGTAAGTTATCAGATCAACTTCCCTTTTATAGGAATAAATCGGAAAATATTCCATATCCGAGATAAAGCGGATACCGCCGGTAAATCCTGTTGCCTGACAATAATATTCTTTGGAATATTCTGAATAATAATACCTGTCATAGCTGGAACCGTCATATTCCGAAGACACTTCAAATCCGGGTGAAATACCTTCCGGATAGCTAAGCATTTTTTCTTCTATTTTATTGATTACGCTCCCCGCGAGTGAAGAAGGAACATTTGCTTTGTATCCAAACAGAAAATTCATATCCCCAGCTTTGTCTGTCAGGTTTATCCAGCTAACACCATCCGAGGAATATTCCAGTGCCCCGCTTACCACATTTCTGAAATAAAACTTCTCTGGCAAGGGAATTCCTGTTGTGGCCGGATCTAAGGTCCGGGTTAATGTGGCTATACCTGTAGCATCATCATAATCAATTACATCCCAGGCCATTCTTGTTATTGTCTTTGAAGTTGTACCATCTTTTATCGCAAATAGGAAGCTGGAGTTCTTATAATAGACAAAAGTGTTTTGGATGGGAGGTTTTTCGGCTGTAATACTTACTGTCTTTTCGTCGCTAAGTCCTATACTATCCTGCACAGTAAATTTTATTGAATATGATCCCTCACCGTCTGGCATTATAACATTCAGGCTGTCTTCATAGAGATCAGAGTATATAGCCTCTATTTCCTTCTGGTTCCATCCATCCAGGTAGGAATCGTTTAGTTGAATGGAAAAATCTGTCAGGGAATTTGTCCCTTTTTCAGCAATCCATGAAAGTACAACAGTATCACCGGTATAGACAACAGGATCATTGCTTGCAAGAAAACCATTTAAGGTCAAAACCGGGTTTTTCGGATCAGGTTTTTCAATTTCAGAAGGATCTTCACAACTAGATAAAAGAAAGATTATACAGAACATAAAGATTAAATGCAATGGGAAAACCTTATACTTTTTATTCATGTTAGTCCTTTATTGATGTGATAGTACACATAAAATTAAGGAAAATTAAATATAAAGTCAAGTTAATTGAGCCGTTGGCATTACACACTATCTCCTAAGCTACTGCCTACGAAGTAAATTAAGATCATTGAATTATACTCAATTAATGTGGACAGGTAATTATCCCCTCAATCCTCACCCTCAAACTCTTGCTGAAAAAAAGTATTGAGGGCGAGTTTTGAGCAAGAG
>JAGLSB010000357.1 GCA_023135955.1 Bacteroidales bacterium
TATTCCTTGCCTGAAACTTTGACAATTATGGGAAGTGTTGTATCCATAGAAGTCGCTCCTCCGCTAGTGATAGGAGCAATCTTTCCAAAATACTTAACTAAAATGGGAGCAAGAATTAAAGTTAAAATCTCACGCGTAACATTTGAAAGAAGAGCAATTACAGCTATCTCACTACCCGAGAATTCTCCGATAAGTATACTCGACAGGCTGTAATAACCAAATCCTGCACCAATAGCAAAGGCATCACGTGCAGGTATTTCCTTGAAAAAAAAAGTATATAAAGCAATACCAATAAATGTCCCAAGAATAGTTGTTAAAGGAATTAGTAGCAATCGTGGTTTTGCCGACTTTAGAATCTCCCTTATTCTGGGATCACTTCCAAAAGCTAATCCAACAAAAAGCATTAGAAGATATAAACTATATTGCATTAGATCATGAACATGAAAATTATCCCAGTCCAGATTCATCTGCCCCAACAGGATCCCAAAAATGAAAAAGAATGCAATAATTAAGCTAGCTTTCATTTTTGAAAAAGATTTTGAATACAATAGCTGCCAGTACTATACTTCCTGCTATTGAAAATATAGTTATTATAAGGGCTTGGAAACCAATGTTTTGAATATTATTCATTATTTCCTTGTTTGTTCCTACACTCAAACCCATAAAAAACAACAGAAAATAAATTATATAACTAGTAGCTCTTTCAGAAAAAACATTAAAATATTTTACTCCCGAAAACAAGAAGCCAGCTAAAACTCCTATTAACATTAATATTATTATAATCCACATGTTATTTTATTTAGTGCCTAAAGTTTGAAGTACTTAAAGTGACTTAAGTTGTGAGATAAAGTCAGATTATGGAGGATCCCCCTCACAAATACTAAAGTTTAGTAAAACTAAAACTCAGTCCGATTACCTCTTGCAAATCACTTGCTAAATCCAATCTTCCTGTGCTCTCCATCACAAAAGGGTCGTTTTTGAGAGGCTCCGCAGCGACACAAATATACTTTTTCTTCTGTATCCAGAATTTGCCCGTCTATTCCTTTAATACTGAAGTCGCCAATAACTTCCAGCGAACCATTTTCAATAACTCTGAATCTGGTTTTATTTTTTTTGTCCATTTTGAATCAATTAATTTTTTTCTCATCACTTAATCACTAAATCCAACTTTCCTATGTGTTCCGTCGCAAAAAGGTTGTGCATGCGATTGTCCACATCGACAGAAAGAAGTCATTAGCATAGGTTTGAGTTCTATACCATCTGAACCAGTTACAGAAAAATCTCCTTCAACTAAAATGGGACCATCTTTCATAATTGAGATCCTGGTAGCTGCTATATATTTTTTTTTTGATGTATGAAGGGACTCAGGATTTACTTCTTTACTATAATCTTGTGAAACTTCTGGTACTTCATCAAGGTCTTTATTGTACTTCCAATAAATGGCTGCTGTGGGACATTTATCAGTTACTTCAATTATTTTCTCTGATGTAGCACCTTTCATATTTATCCACGGTCTGTTTCTTGGATTAAAGACTTCCAGTAACTCCCGAAAGCATGTTGTAGCATGAATGCATTTTGCAGGCTTCCAATATACCGTTATTTCTCCATTTGTATATTGTCTGTCGTTGGGATTATCCATAATACATTTATATTAATATTCATATCAAAGATAGAAGCTTTTTATTTCAAGCTAAATATTTCACATATAATAATATCCACAGTTTTGGGTTATATAGTCCAGTACTGCTCAGTCATAAATTAATGGAGGTTGCAGCTTAGTTGTAAATATGAGATTTGTGTATTGAAACTACTATATAACATAAACTGTTAT
>JAGLSB010000358.1 GCA_023135955.1 Bacteroidales bacterium
TGGCAATGTTATGTGCTCCTGCCGTAGCTGGCAACTTTTTCGAAAATGAACAAGCCTTGTTTGAAAACAATACTGTTCCTATATTGAAAAAGTGTGACGTAGTGATTGTGGGAGGAGGTTTTGCAGGGGTGTCAGCTGCTGTAAAATTTGCAAAGGCAGGAAAAAAAGTTGTGGTGGTCGACCGAAGGATCTACTTAGGCCGGGAGGTCAATTCTGAATACCGACCCTGGTTTGATGTTGATGAGAATAATGAGCCATTACCGGGATTTATAAAGGCGTGTATTGATCCAGAAACGCCTCAACCTGATCCATCAAAAAAGCTTTTGCGATTTGATTTTGTAAAAAGAAGCCTCGAAAATACTCTTTTTGAGAATGGGGTAGAAATCGTCTACGTGAGTAATGTTGTTCAAGTGATAGCAGACGGCGACCAATTGCAGGGAGTAATAATTGGTAATAAGTCAGGAAGACAAGCGATCCTGTCAAAAATGGTTCTTGACTGTACTGAAACAGCTTCTGTCGTGCACCTAACTAATCAGAAATTTCAGGACAAAAAAGCAACTACCACATATTCAAGAACCCTTGAGTATACAAATGTTAAACCCATCACATCAAAAACAATTCGTGTTCCTTCAGAACTAAAAATTAAAGATAACAAAGTAAGTATTCAACAAGGGTATATAGGAGATAACCACTACTACATTGATTGTCCGGTCGAATTCGTCCACCCGAAATTTGATTCGAAGTCTGTTACAAATCGTGAGGCCGAGGCATGGGAAAAGTCACTGGAGGTGGCAAAGTATCTTTATCAAAATGTTCCGGAATTTAAAGATTCTTATTTTACAAACTCTGCATATCAACTAAAAGGAATATACACGCCACAAATGGTTGATATGAATTATTCAAACAAACGAGATTACCTGAATGAAAAGATAGCTGTCAGTAATAAAAAAATAGCTTTAGGGTCATTTGCAACGAGCTTTTCTAACTTATTCTGTATTAGTGAAGCGGCCATATTAAGCGAAAAACAAACCAATTATCTTAAAAACCCAATTGGTGCTTGTGAGTTCGGTACATCAATGTCGGAGAGTTTAATAAAGAATTGGTCATTGCTGGCCTGTGAAAAGGAAGTGGAAATTACCGAGGAATCAGAAAAAGAATTTACTCTTCAAAGCGAATCCATAAAAGAACAATACAGTCCGCAACAAGGAAAATCTTATAGCAGAGTTCGGGTGAGTAATGAAAAATTACCCGTGATCGAGGAAGTAGAAGTCTTAGTGATAGGCGGAGGAACGAGTGGAGCACCTGCTACCTATACAGCTGCGAAAGAAGGTAAAAAGACTATGGTAGTGGAAATGAATCCGGGATTTGGCGGAACGGGAACTTATGGAGCGGTCCAAAGTTACTGGGGACCTGGAGATTATTACGGGCTTACCGCAGAACACATTCGGAAGACAACAGCTATAAATGAAAGTTTTTCCAAACCCTTCAAGGATAACGGTTTTGGACTATGGAATGTGCAGGCCAAATTAGCAATGTGGCTCGAACAGATAAGGACAGCAGGAGCTCAGATCGTATGGAATTCGTTTGTAATAGGAGTAATTATGGATGAAAACAAAGTGATTGGTGCAGTGATTTCTTCTCCACAGGGTGCTTTTGCAGTCAAATCAAAAATAATTATTGATGCTACAGGAGATGGCGATGTTGCAGCGTTCGCTGGCGCTCCTTATGTTTTTGGTTCAGAACATGATCGAGTACCACTTTGGTATGCTCTACGAAAACAAAAAAAACCTGGGCCTTCGCTTAGCGCTTTTGAAAGTACCGTTGACGTTACTAATGTTGAAGATTACACTCGTAGCGTTCATGTTGGCGTAAGAACCGGAGGAGATAGCTTACATGATCATCAACCTTATCTAGCCCCTCGAGAATCCAGACACATACTAGGAGATGTTGTTACAACTCTTACAGACAATTTAACTTTCAAAGAATGGGAAGATGTGATTAACATTCACAGGTCAAACACTGACATGAAAGGGTATCATTCTTCTGACTGGTTCAGAATTGGACTTATTCCTCCTAATTTACCCATGGAACTACCGTATAGAGCCCTTATTCCTCAGGGAATTGATAATCTAATTATTTCAGGTAAGGCATTTTCTACAGAGCATGATGCTGCGTCAGCAATGCGTATGCAACCAGATTTGGAGAACCTTGGGGGGATCACAGCGCTAGCTGCAGTTCAGTCGATAAACGAAAATATCCTAATAGGGAATATCAATGTAAAAGAGCTGCAGAAGGAACTGGTGAGTAGAAAACTACTGACCGAAAAAGTTTTAAAAAGGTCGATAAAAGCAAGGAATTATTCAGCAGAAGACGTAAGAGGCTGGATAGGAAAATTTGAAATTGATTCTACATTTAAATCTCTTAGCAATACCAAAATGAGTGAATTGAGGTATGATCGAATACCTTTTGTAGAGGTTTGCACATCATCTTCAGAAATCGCGATTCCTGTATTGGAAAAGGAATTGAAAAGAAGCTCAGGGGAGATGAAAATGCGAATTGCACTGGCCATAGCTATGCACGGATCTGATAGTGGTGCGGTAGTCATTTACAATGAAATTGAAAAACAACTTAGTGTTGGAGCCTTACCGGAATTGAAAGAAGTAGTAAAATGGTCAGGAGGAAGTGATAAAACACCACCTGATCAGGGTGCTGCACCAATTTGTGCAAACCTGATTTATGCGCTTGGAATGACTCGCAGCGATCTAAGTTTATTTGCTATTGAAATGGTATCGGAAATCTTCAACGCGGATTCGATGGATGATTTTCACAACAAAGATAAAGCACTATTTTTTTATGTGGATGCTGTGTCATATGCAGCAGGGTTGTTAGGCAACAAAAAATGTATTCCGTTTTTAAAAAGAATTCATTCCAATAAATTCTTAAATAATCAATCATTGAAAAAGGGAGTTGAGAAAACTTATGTCCTTGAAAGACTGGCTATGATGGAAATTATTTTGGGAAGAGCTTTAGCACGAAGTGGGAGCGCAGAGGGCTATAAGGTGCTTATTGAATACCTTGATGACATGAGAGCTGTACTTGCAGGATTTGCTCATATTTCACTTGTCAAAATAAGCAATGAAGATTTTGGAAAAGACAAGGACAAGTGGACAAACTGGCTTAGAAGAAATGAAACTAGCCTGGCGCCTGTTGCCCTTGCCGAGCGTCCAATGGGTTGAGTATTTTA
>JAGLSB010000359.1 GCA_023135955.1 Bacteroidales bacterium
TTCTAAATATTTTTTCAGAGGCCTAAATTATCCAAGTATTATAAGTAGAAAAAACTTAACCTGTGGTCCATAGGTATATAGGAATACTATAGTACCTTCTACTTGTATTGATACAGTTATTTAGATAGTATGAAATGATAGTAATAGTAGGCTTTCCCAGAGATGATATACACTTCGATAAGCTCAAGGTTCATCTTAACAGCATTTACAGGTCTAATATGACCCTTCTTTAATTCGCCTATATCGTTTAATACCATTACATTAAACGGACAATGTATTCTCTTAAAGCTCCCTTCAGACGTGTAAACAAGTATACTCGATGTGTCAACCACAGTAAACAGTTGATTGATATATGTTTGTGGATTTACTTTCATGTATTATTCGTATTAGAAAAGGGGGCTGTTACACCCCCTTCAGTTTAACCTACTACCTCCTCAGTCACAGTTGCCGGTGCTTCGTTATACTGATATGTATAATCAAGCTTAACTTTCTTACCTGTTTCTGGATTAACAAACTCATAGGCTTCACATTCGATCCTTTCAATTGAACCTGGAAGCTCTTTGCCTATCAAATTCTTAGCAAAGGTTTCATCCAAAGTTGTTGGAATTGAGGATTTGCGAGCAGTAATGTAAGGCCTGTTTGTTGTTTTAGATCGAACAGTTTCGATATCTCCTTGTAAGATTAGTACTCCGAATTCTATTCCTTCAGAGTTTTCACGTGTTTTAAAATCAATAATTGTTACCATAAATAAGAATTTAAGTTAGACATAAAGAGACGGGGAGGATTTCCCCTCGATTAGGTACGGGGGTGTTGATATGGGGTATCCCCCACACTTAGATATAGAGTTTCAAAAAATATATATAGTAGAAAATTTTGAGAGGATAAGGTCAAGAAGTTATAATGTGATATTATTATATAATGTTTATATTTATGAATAAAAGAAATAATTCCATATTCAATAAGTTATGATTAATTGATAGATGTTATCTCATGATAATCTAAAATCTAAGTATTGAAAAATATTATAAGAATTCGATTTAATTATAAATTAAGATATTCGTTTAAGTTTTAATTAATATCAATTTATTATGCCCGAAAAGTATGATGAGGAAACTTCTGATTTTGAAGATCAAGATGATGGATTAACTATGTATGAAAGTCAGCTTGAAGATCAAATGATCAATGATTTAATGGACAGAGAAACTGGGGAAGAATTCAAAAAACGAGTAATTGATGAAGGTTACGAAATTAAAGTGAATTATGGGCTTATTTTTGGAAGCCTATTTTTCATTCTATTTTTGATGTGGATAGTTCATTTAATTTTTGATTGATCTATTGATCAAATATTGCTATCCCTTTCTCCCAGGTAGTGTAATAATAAACATTAATGCCAAGCAATAAATGTCTGGTATTATACCTATTCGTACGTAACCTCAATGATATCAAAGGTTTGGGGATTTGGGATCAGGAAATGCATAAAGTTATATTTCCAGGTGTATATTGGCAATTCTCTCTATAGCTTTTGTAGTTTTCAGATTTAAAGTTTCTTTAAAGTACGATCCCTTTCTCCCAAAATGTTACTATCCTAACATTATTTTAACGAGATATTGATTCAATACATAAAGTAATCTTCCTTAGTAAAGAAAATACTTTCTATAAAAGTAAACCCCAATCTCCCAGATGGGAAAAAGGGGTTCACTATATCAAAGAGTAATTTTGAAACTATTTCATTTGATCCTAGATTTAACTTTTTGAATCACTTATACGCTTCAACTGTCTCGAGACCATAGTTTCTGAAATATCTAGTTTTTGAGCAATTTCTCGTTGACTAATTCCTTTATTCTTCATCTCAAGAATATGATCAGCCAGATATTCTGGATTGTCAAGATAAATAGTTGACAGTATTAAAATCCCAGTGTACAGAGCAAAATATATAGCACCATAATAAATTGGGATCAAAATAAAATAATACAAGAGTACTCCGATTGCATCCAATCCTGCATAAATGAATATTAACCATTTATTCTTTGTTCTGCCTACAACATAAAATGTTGCAAGGGAATATGCCAATGCACATACCATCGCCAGAATCGTCATTTCATTTAAGGTAAGAAACGAGAAACCCACCTTATTCTCCACCTCTGGATTTAAGTGATATAACAATTTGCTATGAACTGAAAATATGTGAATGGTCAGTGCAATTATCAATATATTAATTTGTTTCGTTTTCATATTGATTAAATTTTATTGATTACAAACTCGAAATAATTATCGGATCCAGAATGACTTTCTACTAATTGCAAACTTTTTGCATCTGCATATAGTTTTAGCCAACCTGTAAATGTATTCTGCTCAATTTTATAATGATCAGGGAATTTGGTGTAGAACTTTTCATAAACTTCCCTTTTATTATACTTGTTCGAGACCTCAAGGTCTTCTTTTGCAAAATCTATAAAACTTAGTGAAGCATTCATTTTTAATGCTCTTTCACGGACATTAAATTTAGGCTCGACGATTCCCATTAAAAGAAACATCTGAACACAGTGAATCATAAATTCATAAAAGTATTGCCATTCTTGGTCACCCCATCCCAAGAAAATTAAGTGTCCAAATTTATCTTCAGGTGTGTATTCATCATCATACGTGTCTGAAATAATAAATTCAACCTTTCTTCTTCTATGACTACTTCCCTTCCCTTCAACTGTATAGTTTGTGGTAATAAGGATTTTAGGGCTATCCTCAAATGGGATAGTAAATTTGTTTTCATATTTTCTTTCCACTACTGCATCTTCAGTGACCAAAGGAAAGATTTTTTCAAATTTAAAATCTCGAGGGACATCATCATAAACTAATATTTTGGTCCCTAAAGAAACATGAGCTAATCCAAATTTGTCTTTTGAGGAATGAGTTTTACCATCAATAAAAGCTGTATTTCTAATTCTCTTTAATGCTTTCGATAATAATCCTTTTCCAGTTCCTCCATGTGGATTCCCATCTTTGTAGGTGTCCATTAAAACAATCGCCTTTGGATTTGCTGGATTTTTTGAACGACTCAACAAATAACCAATAATTGTAGTTAAACTATCACTGTTTTGGTCATTAATCTTTTTATCCTTATGTGTAGAAAGGTCCGAAATGAAACTATTGAATTCTCCTTTTGGCACAATGGATTTTGCATCGCTAAAACTAAAGTCAAAATCAATTATATCCTCTTCCCAAATATAACCATCTAGTTCATCTAGCTTTCGTGTGATGATATTTTCAGATGATATTTCAATTACAGCATTTTTAAAAAAGAAAAATGATTTGTCTTCAGTGTCAGCTATAAACGGAATACTAATTGTATTAAGAAGATTAACATTAGCTTTACTGAAAGAATCTGGTGATTTGATGAACACTGCTATAACCAATTTCCTTTCTGATTCTGATTCAAATATGAATTCCTTATCAATATAAT
>JAGLSB010000036.1 GCA_023135955.1 Bacteroidales bacterium
AGGGCGGGTGAGCATGGAAAAGGATTTGCTGTTGTTGCTGCAGAAGTTAGGAAACTTGCTGAGCGGAGTAAACTTGCAGCAGATGAAATAAATATTGTTTCTAAATCTGGTGTTGAAATTTCAGAAAAAGCAGGGCAACAATTAGAAACTGTTGTTACTGAAATGGAAAAGACTGTAAAATTAGTTCAGGAAATATCATCCTCATCGATAGAGCAAAATTCAGGTTCAGATCAAATAAACAGTGCAGTACAGCAATTAAGTCAGGTAACGCAACAAAATGCTGCTGCATCAGAAGAGCTGGCAACCAACGCTGAAGAATTAGCAAGTCAGGCTAATCAACTAAAAGAAGTCATCTCATTCTTTAAAATAAAAGACAGCCATCAAAGAATCTTGGTAGAAGATACTAAAAAGGTTAATAAAAAAGCAGCAAAAACCAAAACTCAGGTTCAGGCAAAACCAGTCTTAGAAGTCGTTGAACCAAAAGGAATAGACCTTGATATGGGAGATAAGGATGAAGAATATGAAAATTTCTAGATAAAAATGACTAATCAGTAAACTATATTCGGTTTGCTGATTAGTCATATAGCATTTGAATATAAGGCAGTTATGATGCCGAGGTGCAAAAAACGTAAATTTTAATGTCAAAAGGGATAAACTTGTTTATCCCTTTTCTTTTCGATTAATTAATAATTAACTACTACATGTCTCTCATGTAGAAAGGCTTTCCACTTAAATAAAGCGGCATCTCTTTTAACATGAAAGCTTCAATATGAGAATCTTCATCCAACAAATTAAGGTAAATACTTGCTAGTTCTGCATTTATCATAATCTTACCATTCTGACATTCAGCCACTTTCTCAACTTTATGATAATTTGTTAGTTTACGTTCGCCCATTTTAATCGCCAGTTTTTTTAATAAATCCTTGGGAGTATATTTTGACAGGTAAATAATTAACGAACATTACTACCATTGATAACCTGACATACTTGTTTTGTTTCCTGTTTCAGGTTTTAACACCTTTAATAAACCTTACCACCAAACAAGACAAAACGCTACCACCCTTTTGAGTAGTTGATCTGTTGCAGGATACAGGGTGGCGTTTTTTATTGTATTCCGGTGAAGATTTTCATGTTCGTCCCGATTTCAATTCATATATATTACTATTTAACCCTTACTTTGATATAATTCTGACTTATTTTAACCTTACTATATATATGATTGACTTATTACTTAGGTTTACTTTGTGTTGCTAAATTCAAATAATATCCCTTACTTTGTGAAATGTTTGATAGAACTCTTTATAAAAATCTTATCACCTGGAAAAATAAAGTGGATAGAAAACCACTAATCTTAAGGGGTTCGAGACAAGTTGGGAAAACTACCTTAGTAGAAATGTTTTCCAAAGAGTTCGATTATTTTATCAATTTAAATTTGGATTTAAAAGAGGATAGAGAAATTTTTGAACAGTCAGATGATATTGATAAAATAATCCAATTTCTTTTCCTAAAAGCAGGAATTTCAAAAAGTAATGACAATATATTGCTTTTCATTGATGAGATTCAAAATTCACCTGATGCGATTAAACTATTGCGCTATTTTTATGAAAAGGCAAATTTTGTTTATGTTATAGCTGCAGGTTCTTTACTTGAAAGCCTGATTGATAATCAAATAAGTTTTCCGGTTGGAAGAGTTGAATATCTAATTCTAAGGCCATTTAGCTTTAAAGAATATTTGATGGCATCAAATGAAGAAATGTCGTTAGATATATTAAATACCATTCCTTTCCCAAATTATGCACATCAAAAATTATTGAGTTTATTTAAAGAATACTGCTTAATTGGTGGTATACCTGACGTAATAAAAAGTTATATAATTAAGAAGGATCTTGTATTAATAACTGAAATATTTCAAAATCTTATAACAACATATTTAGATGATGTAGAAAAATATGCTAAGAATGAAAAATCTATTCAAATCATAAGACATGTAATTCAAAGTTCTCTTCAACTATCAGGTAACAGAATAAAATTTGAAGGATTTGGAGATTCAAATTATAAATCAAAAGACATTGGAGAGGCCTTACGCACATTACAAAAAACATTATTCTTGAATCTAAACTATCCAACTACTACCACTAAACTTCCATTAATTGAAAATAAAAAGAAATCTCCAAAAATATTTTTATTGGATACTGGAATATTAAACTTTTTCTCTGGTATACAAAGTCAAATTTTGACATCAAAATATATTGATGAAGTTTTTGAAGGTAAAGTTGCTGAACATATTGTAGGTCAAGAATTACTTGCCCTAAAAACCTCTCCCCTTTATAAAAACATTTTCTGGGTTAAAGAAAAAAAACAGTCAAATGCTGAAATAGACTTCCTATATCAATTCAATTACATATTGTTACCCATAGAAGTAAAACTCGGAAAAACCGGTCGATTAAGATCTCTGATGGAATACATAGATGCTTGCCCACATAATTATGCAATAAGAATATATTCAGGTGAATTATCAATAGATAGAACACAAACAATTGCAGGAAAAAACTTCAATTTATTGAATCTACCCTTTTATCTTATTCATAGAATTGAGAATTATATAAACTGGTTAATAAATGAGACAAATAAGTAAGCATGAACCTTATAAATACTTTGATTATTTGCTATTTCCCGATACAAAAATTCCGAAAAATGTTCCCTAAAATCTCATCAGTAGTAACCTCACCGGTTATTTCCCCAATATAATACAGACATTCCCTAATATCCTGACTTAATAGATCTTCAGACAGGCCTGATTTAATTCCTTCAATAACTCTATTCAAACTTGTGGAAGAGTGGGAGAGGGCCTCGAAATGACGAGCATTGGTAATAACTATATCAGTTTCTTTTAACTTTTCTATTTCTGCTGTTTGAAGCAATAAAATGGATAATGGATTCATTTCTTTATCATTCTTTGCTGATAAAAACAGAAAATCAATTTCTTTAAGAGTGCGACTTAGACTGGATAGTTGTTCATCATCCAATTTATCTGATTTATTAATAATGAGCAGAAGTTTTTTATCTTTTCCCTTGATCTGGCTCTTAATCTCTTCCAGACTACTTTTAATATTCTCAGGCAAATCCGTTGCTTCAGCCAGAAGCAATATAATTTCTGCCTGTTCAATCTTCTGATAGGTTTTTCTTATTCCCAGATTTTCAATGAAATCAGCTGTTTCTCTTATTCCGGCAGTATCGATGAATCGGAATCGAACTCCATCAATAATAATGGTATCTTCTATGGCATCGCGGGTAGTGCCTTCAATTTCAGAAACTATAGCCTTATCTTCTTTTAGTAATCGGTTCAATAGAGTAGATTTTCCTACGTTTGGTTTTCCTATTATCGCAACAGGAATACCATTTTTCAAGACATTACCTAACTGAAAGGAATTCCTGAGATCATCTACATATTTCAGAAGATTAGTAACCAATGTCATTAATTCATCCCGATTTGCGAATTCAACTTCTTCTTCTCCAAAATCAAGCTCCAGCTCAATCATTGAAACTAATTGAAGTAATTCTGCACGCATTTTTTTAAGCTCTTCAGAGAATCCTCCTCTCATCTGATTTATAGCCACTCTGTGCGATGCAGCGGATTCAGATGTAATAAGATCAGCTACTGCTTCCGCCTGCGAAAGGTCCATTTTTCCATTCAGAAATGCCCTCTGCGTAAATTCACCTGCTCGTGCAAGGCGTGAGCCATTAGTAATAAGTAGCTCAAGAATTCGATTTTGAATATAAGCTGAACCATGACAGGAAATCTCGATCATGTCCTCTCCGGTATAAGAATTCGGACTGCGAAACAAACTAATCATTACTTCATCAATAAGCTCTGTACCATCCATTATTAGAGAAAAATGAATCGTATTTGGTTGAAGATCTTTTAAATCCTTTTTGCTTGCAGGAAAATGAATAATTCTATTCAGGATAGAATAACTTTCCTTTCCACTTAGTCTAATCAGGCTTATAGCTCCACCCGAAGGACATGCTGGAGCACAAATGGTGTCGTCGAATTGCATGAAGTAAAATTAGGAAAAAAATGATTAAGGAAAAGTGAAGACATGAGGAAGGAGATATAATTAATTAAAAATTGTTCAGCATTGAGTTAATGTAAAGAGGTTACAGGGGTTACAGGGGTTACAGTAGTTACGAGAGTTATGGAAATCTCCATAGTAACAAGCAATAAGCAACAAGTACCGATAGAAGCGAACTCAACGACCGAAAGGAGTTAATCAAGTTCAGCATAAATTCAACTATAAATTTCCGGATCGCAAGTATGCTCCCGGAAATTGT
>JAGLSB010000360.1 GCA_023135955.1 Bacteroidales bacterium
ATGAAACCAATCTTAAAAAACAGGGTGTTCTTGGATTAACATTTGCTAATCCTGTTGACTATGAAAAAATATTAGAAGATGATCATTTTGATATTTTAGGTCTTAAGGATTTTGCCCCTGATTCCACTATTAGATTAGTTGCTAATCATACCGATGGAAGCAAAGATGAAATTGAATTGAAACATTCTTACAACGAAGTACAGATTGGTTGGTTTAAAGCTGGTTCAGCTCTAAATATGATAAGAAAATCGAACTCATAATTTTTGTTCTTCATCACAGTCCAGATTCACTCCATCCTGGAAAAGTGATGATGCACATGCAATCTGGTAGGAAGTTCCTATAACATAAATAATATCCTCCGGCTGCAATATACTTTTTGCAGTCGGATTTATATTATTTTCATCACCATGTCTGATGGCAATTATGGATATTCCGAATTTCGCTTTCATGTTAATTTCCGCAATATTTTTTCCTGCAATCTCACATTTATCACTGATTTTGATTGCTGAAATTTCCAAATCAGGAAAATGTTTATTCAATTTCTCCGCAATGCCAGTATCTTCTGTTTCAATACTCCTAAACATCTCATAGCTGTCTGACCTAAGCTCGCTTATTAGCTTATTTATTTCATCTCTTGGGACAAGATATTTGACAAGAACCCGGGAAAATATTTCTACGGAAGTTTCAAACTCCTCAGGGATAACTTCATTAGCACCATATCTATAAACATCCTCCATATCTTCCAGAAGAACAATACGAGCTATAATATGAGTTTTAGGATTCATTTTTCTAACCATATCGGTTACAGTGTAAACTGTGGTTGACGTGGATGGAGTTATAACCACCACTTCAGCATCTTCAATCTTACACTGTTTTAACACTTCTTCATGACTTGCATTCCCAAAATAAATCTGCTCTCCCTTTTCCTTTTCTTCTCTAACAATATCAGGATCATTTTCTAAAATAACATATTCAATACCAGCAGCTCTTGCAGCTTTTGCCACATTATGTCCGTGTAATCCCATTCCAATGATGACCAAATGATTTGTCATCTTCACTGGACTATTGATTACCGGAGGTTTTAATCCATTCCTGATTCTGTCATTCATAGGTATTCGCTCAAGTAATGTGGCAAGACGCGGAGCCATCATAATCATAAAAGGAGTTAGGGCCATAGTAAGCACTGAAACTGTAATGAAAACCTGATAAAACCTCTGATCAATGATTGAATAATCTGATCCCATTTTTGCCAGAATGAATGAGAATTCTCCAACCTGACTCAATGCTATCCCTGCCATTACAGTAGTTCTAAACGGGAATCCAAGTAAAAAGGCTATCATTCCTGAAAAAAATGTTTTCAAAAATAAAACAACAAAAACTGCCACCAATATTATTAAGGGATTCTCAAAAATAAATCTGACATCAAACAACATTCCAATTGAAACGAAGAAAAAGCTCATGAAAATATCCCGTAAAGGAATGATATTGCCAAATGCATGATGTGAATAATCGGACTCTGAAATAACAAGTCCCGCTAAAAATGCTCCAAGTGCAAGCGACAATCCCAATGATGATGTAAACCAAGCCACTGCAAGCACGAACATTAATATCGTAAGAAGAAAAAGTTCCTGACTTTTAGTTCTGGCCACCTGGTGCAACATCCAGGGTACAAAAAACTTCGACCCTGCAAGAGTAAGAGCCATTACAATCACAACTTTCAATATGAGTATCCCAATATCTTTTCCAATTTCTGTAGACACACCAGCAAGCATAGGTATTAAAAGTATCATTGGAACAATGATCAAGTCCTGGAAAATTAATACACCCAGAGAAAACCTTCCATATGCTTTATTGACTTCAGCTCTTTCTTGTAATACTTTCATAACAACTGCAGTACTACTTAGTGCTACCAAAAAACCGAAGAATACTGATTCTGCCGGTGATCTTCCTGCAAGAGTAGCAATTAGATATGTTACAGCAGCTGAAAGTACAACCTGCAAACTACCTCCAATAAAAACAAGTTTTCTGCTTTTGATCAGACTTTTGAGTGAAAATTCAATTCCAATGGTAAAAAGAAGCAATACAACACCAATTTCGGCGAGAATCTCAATTTCATTTGCGGATTTTATCAGTCCCAATGCATTTGGACCTGCCAGAACTCCTGTTATAAGGAATCCAATAATCGAAGGAATCTTGAGCTTATTAAATATCCATACAACAAAACTTGCAAGGGCAAAAATTATAACTATGTCCTGTAATAAATGGAATTCGGAATGCATAATATAGATGTTATTTATCGTTAAAATTGTTTTATTATAACACTGAAAATAATCCAGAGTTCATCCCTATACAGTAAATAAAAATATAATAAAAATACTATCAGGATTAATTACCTTTGTTCAAAATACCGATTTTATCGCTACCGACAAAGCTTCAGTCAAATTTATTGAGTATTATAATATATATTCCTGGTATGGAGAAAGAAAATATAATAAAAGCATTTGAAACCCTGGGGCTTTTCCTCAAACAATTTTCCACGGTTAGTTTTAATGCTAATCCCGAAATAAAAAAATTAAATGATAAATTTTCAGATAACTTTAAGGATATTCTGAGAAAAACTGAGATAAATAATCCCTGGTTTACTGAAGAGTCCATACGAATTAGCTTTTATGCATTAAGTACAATGCTTTCAAAAGGCAACATTCAAAACTGGCTCTCGAAATACTCAAAAATTCATAAATCTGGAAAAGCTAAAAATATTGGACTTGTTTCAGCGGGAAACATTCCTTTAGTTGCATTCCACGATATTTTGTCAGTATTGGTTACAGGACATAATCTCCAGATAAAATTATCATCTAAAGACGATATTTTATTCCCGGAAATAATAAAGATTCTGATTTATTTATTCGAGGGCTTTGAAAGAAAGATAACTATTCAAGACGAAAAACTTGAGAATATAGAAGCAGTAATAGCTACTGGTTCGGATAATTCCTCGAGATATTTCCAATATTATTTCGGAAAATATCCAAATATTATCAGAAGTAACAGGAATTCCATTGCCATTATAACCGGTAATGAAAGCAGCGACCAAATTAAAAAACTGGCTGATGATGTATTCCTGTATTTTGGATTAGGTTGTAGAAATGTATCTAAAATATATTTACCTAGAAGCTTTGATCAGACAAGAATCCTGGATAATTTCGAACATTATAATCATTATAGTAATCATACTAAATATGCTAATAATTACGATTATCAGCGTGCTATTTTACTTGTAAATAAAATTCCTTTTCTTGATAATGGATTTTTGATTTTTAGAGAAGAAAAATCATTAAATAGCCCTGTTGCTTGTTTGCATTATGAGTTATACGACAATCAGGAGGAACTTAATACCTTGATAGATCAGGAAAAATCAAATATTCAATGCATAGTCACAGAATCTGACCTATTTAATGATAAGATTAATTTTGGAAAAACACAATTTCCAAATCTCAATGATTATGCAGATAATATGGATTCAATTGAATTTTTGCTTAACTTGTATGAAAAATAAGTCATGGTATACAAATTCAGATTAATATCCAATGAAGTGAAAGGCTTTATGAGAGATATTGAGATACTTTCTGATCAATATTTTTATGACTTTCACTCAACATTATCAAAAGACTTTCACTACGACAGCACACATCTGGCAAGTTTTTTTATCTCTGATGAAAATTGGGGGAAAATGCAGGAAATTACTCTTTTTGATTTTTCAGAAGGCACAGCAAAAAATGTAAATTTGATGGATAAATGCATTTTGAAAGATTTTGTATCAAAAAAAGGAGATCGTTTGCTATATATTTTCGATCATTTTAATGAACGGCTAATGTTCCTGGAACTTATGGAAACTCATGAAACAGAAAAGGATCACAAATATCCAAGAGTTTGTCTATCTCTACTAAGTCCTCCACCTCAGATATTGATTTTAGATACTAACTTTGACGATCTTGAGTTTGATGAATAAAGAATTAATCGTCATTGCCGGACCAACCGGAGTTGGAAAAACAGATTCCGCAATTGCAATAGCCGCAAAATTAAATACTGAAATTATATCGGCCGATTCCAGACAAATATACAGAGAGATGTCTATTGGAACTGCTGTTCCTGAAAGGTCACAGTTAGATGCTGTCCCACATCATTTTATTCAGAATAAAAGTATTCATCAATATTATAATGCTAGTGATTATGAATTTGAAGTTATTGAACTATTGGATTCGTTGTTTACTCATAATGATAAAGTTATACTCACAGGTGGTTCGGGGTTATATATTGATGCAGTAATAAAAGGAATAGATGATTTACCAAAATCTGATCCCGAGCTACGAAAACAATTGCAACAACGAATAGATTCTGAAGGATTGGATAGTTTGAGAAAAGAATTAAAAGTTCTGGATCCGGTAAGTTATCATTCCATAGATCTGAAAAATCCTAAGAGACTTCAAAAAGCCATAGAAATATGTTTGATTACTGGAAAACCATATTCTGATTTTCTAAAAAGGACTCCGAAAAAAAGAAATTTCTCAGTTAAAACTTTAGCCCTGAATATGGACAGAAAAGAATTATATAATCGAATAAACCACAGGGTAATACAAATGATTGATAAAGGTTTGGTAAAGGAGGCTGAATTACTTTTAGAATACAAAGGTCTAAATCCATTAAATACGGTAGGATATAAGGAGATTTTTCTGTTTTTGGAAGATGAGATTTCATTAGAAAGAGCGATTGAACTCATCCAGAATAATTCACGTAAATATGCCCGGAAACAAATTACATGGTTTAGAAAAGATAATCAGTATAAGTGGTTTCATCCTACAGAAATCGAAAATATGTTAAGATATATTGAAGATGAATAATGAAATAAAACATTTTAATCTCAGAGTATATGGTCTTCTCGTCAATGATAAAAAAGAAGTTCTAATTAGCGATGAATATGTTCTGGATACATTTATGACTAAGTTTCCTGGCGGTGGGCTTGAATTTGGGGAAGGGCCGGAAGATTGCATAAAGCGTGAGTACATGGAAGAATTTGGACAAGAAATTAAGATATTGGAACATTTTTACACTACCGGATTCTTCCAGAAGGCATTATATTTCTCCGATCATCAATTGATAAGTATTTATTATCTTGTTAATTTTCTATCTGAACCTCAATTTCACATATCCTCTAAAGCATTTGATTTTCCTGATAAAATTAATGGAAATCAATCCTTTAGGTGGGTAAATATAAGGGAGTTTAATGTGAAGGAGTTAAAGTTTCCTATTGATAGGATTGCTTTTAAAATGCTAAAGGAAAGATTTTTATAATTCCTTTTCGAATTCGAGGAGTTTCTCACTAAATGCTTGCCATGAAAAGGTCTTAGCTTTTTCTAATACATTTTCTTCAAATAGACTTTTATTATCCAGATTGAAAAAACTATCGATAGCTTCAGCAAGAGAATTTTCATTCACATCTGACAGAAATCCGGTTTTACCATCTTCAACAATTTCCGGCAATCCACCAACTCTGGTAACAACCATCGGAATTCCAAAATGGTAAGCAATCTGTGTAACTCCACTCTGAGTAGCTGACCTGTATGGCTGAACAACCAGGTCGCTAGCCGAAAAGAATAGCTTCACTTCATCGTCGGGTATAAATTTACCGTAAAAGACAACTCTATCCCTTATTCCTAAATCCTCAGCAAGATTCAGATACTCTTCCTTAGAATCGTAAAATTCTCCGGCCACAAGTAATTTTATGTTAGCATTCTTAAGGAGAGGCATAGCCTTTAAAAGTATGTCCAGTCCCTTATATTTTCTAATTAGTCCGAAAAACAAAATATAGGAAATATTATCCTCAAGATTTAATCTTAATTTAGCCTCAGTTCGAGAAATTGCATCTCCATATATATCATAGACAGGATGCGGGATAACAAGTGTAGAGAGATCTTTTCTAAAACTCAGAGCATCCTTTCTAACTGAAGCTGATAAACTGATCATTCCATCAATGTTTTTCAGAAGATTCCTGGTAAGAAACCTGGTCCCAGGCTGTTTTTCATGAGGAATAAGGTTGTGGGCCAACAAAATAACTTTTACAGGCTTCCTTCTTAGTTTTCTTAATAAGTAAATTAGCTGCATAGCAAAAAAAGGCATCCAATAATGAATTACAATTAATTCAGCTTCTTCCTTTATTATCCTTCTGATAGTCTTGGCCCAGGATAAAAAGTTAATGGAATGTAATTCTGCTTTTATATCAAGATCGGGAGCATTTCCATCTTTTACATATTGAGTTTTTCCGGGAAATAAAAAATCGGGATATTGATAACGATAAGAGTAATTAACCACATCATGACCCATTTCTTTAAGTTTAAGAGAAAGAGTCTCGTTAAACTTTGCGATACCTCCACGAATGGGAAATACGGGTCCTATGTTAATTATTTTCAAACTCAGAATTATATTTCTTCGTCGATAAAATATTGATTCCTTTCAGTGGAACTTCTTGCAATCAATTCTCCAATAAAACCACTGACAAAAAGCTGAGATCCAATAATCATTGCGGCCAAAGCAAGGTAGAAATATGGACTGTCTGCAATTAATATCGTCTTCACTCCTTTATGTAATAAGAAAAGTTTTTGAGCTCCTAACCAAACCGCTGAAAGAAAACCTACTAAGAACATTAGCGTTCCTAATGTTCCAAACATATGCATAGGCCTTTTTCCAAAGCGGGATATAAAAGAGATGGTCATTAAATCAAGAAAACCATTTATAAACCTTTCAAGTCCAAATTTTGTAACTCCATACTTTCGTTCCTGATGCTGGACAACTTTCTCACCAATTTTTTTAAATCCAGCACGATTTGCTATCACAGGGATATAGCGATGCATTTCTCCATACACTTCAATAGATTTTATAACCTTATTTCTGTATGCCTTCAATCCACAATTAAAATCATGCAAAGGTATTCTTGTCACTTTCCGGGCAGTCCAGTTATAAAACTTAGAAGGAATCGTTTTGGAAATAGGATCGTATCGCTTTTTCTTCCAACCTGACACAACATCAAAGCCTTCCTCATTAATCATTTCATACAATCCTGGGATTTCATCCGGACTGTCCTGAAGGTCAGCATCCATAGTAATAACAACATCACCTTTAGCTTTTTGGAATCCAACATGCAGGGCTGCAGACTTACCATAATTCTGCTGGAACTTAACTCCTCTCACCTCTTGAGTTTCAGTTGAGAGTTTATTTACTACTTGCCAGGAATTATCAGTACTCCCATCATCTACCAGAAGTATCTCAAAACTTAGTTTATTTTCAAGACATACTCTTTTAATCCAGGAAACTAATTCAGGCAGTGATTCATCTTCATTAAAAAGAGGTACAACTATCGAGATTTGTATCATATTTATTCTACTCCTTCAAAGGGATTTTTAGGTTCTTTTTTCAAAAATGCTGCTGCGATAAGACTAAATATAAATCCAAATAAAAAGCCTGCAAGAGTTCCAAATAACATAGACCATCCAAAAGATTTAAACCTTTCCCCCTGCTCAATTGCCGTTTCTATCTGTGCGTCAGAGAGTCCTCTCTTTATCAATTTTTCCTCAGTAACAACCTGAGCCATTTCGAGTAGGTCAGGGCTAATTTCGTGTAAATGAATATATTGGAAAAGAGACATCAGAACTCCATAAAATAATGCCACCATTGAACCATAGCCAAGAGCTTTGGAATAAGTAATTACATTATCGCAGCTTTCTGTCCTATATGCATATATTACATAGCTAATGCCTATGAATGGCAGAACAACTCCTGCAATGGAATTATAAACAGAAAAATATATGCCTGCAATATCAGCAACAATACTATGTAAAATTACAGCCCCAACAATAATTGCAGTATGAGTTAAAGCTGATTGTAAAAAGGGACTCAAAGGATTCTTCATGGTGTAATAAATTAGTTAACAAACTTTATATGCACAACAAATATACTTGATTTCATAAAAATTGTACAAACGAAAGTAATATTTTTGTCTATAGAATTAAAATTATTACTTTTGCAGCAAGGGCAAGTCTTATACGACCAGCTC
>JAGLSB010000361.1 GCA_023135955.1 Bacteroidales bacterium
TGGTTACTGGTTGCTGGTTGCTGGGAAAAAAGTCGATATTCTCAAACCAGTAACCAGTAACTTGCAACCAGTAACTATTCTTTCTTCCTTTTCAAAACAACTACACTAACGCCGATAAGGGCTAAAATTGCGCCCAAAATGCTTAGATAAGTAAAATTCTCATACTCAATCCAGCTTACGGCAAGGATTTCCAGAATAGCCATTGTCACAAATGTTAAAATAGGGTTCAGTGTAATAATCATACTTATTTTATTTGCTTCAGCGTACTTCAATGCTAATGCGAGGGATCCATATGCCAGCAATGTATTAAGCCCTAGAAAAATTAGTAATAACCAATCATTTAAAGTTAAATCGGGTATTTTACTATATTCAACAAATGGTAGTAAAACAAGGGCACTAAATCCGTAAATCACCATATTCAGATGATTAGGATTATGCTTGCTTACCATAATTTTTTGAAGCACTGAAAATCCTGCCCAGCACAATCCCCCCAACATAACAAATATTACTCCGTTCCTCAGATTTGTAGCATCCTCAATACTCCCAGGGTTTTGTTGTGAATAGAACAAATAAAATCCTAATACCAACAATAATAGTCCAGCAAAATGCTTCCAGGTAATTCTTTCTTTAAAGAATATAATCCCGGCAATAGCAAGACTAACTGGCCCAATCTGAATAAAAATCTGAGCGGTACCAGGTGTTGTCTTTTGAAGTCCGGTAATAAAACCTAAATAGTTTAAGCCAAGAAAGAGAGCTGCCAGAAATACCATCGGGGGTAATGCTTTGACAGATTTTATCATTTTCTTGTCGAAAATAGATAAGGAAACAAGTAATATAATAAATGCAATGCTGAATCTGAACCAGACTACTGTTGCTGGTTTAAGAGTATAAAGTGAGATTTTTAAAGCAATTGCAAGAAAGCCCCATAATAAGGCTGTAAATCCGGCATAAAGGAGTCCTTTTGTATTATTATTCACTTGTTTATATTTTTACTAGCTATTTGTTATTTACCACTTATTTTTTAATGTCGAATTTCATTTCTGATTTTGAATACTTCTCTATCATTACTCGTTATACGCCTCCCTTCCCGATGTACATCGGGACCCCTAAAGGAGAGGGAATAGTTTATCATTTATTGAGGTACTACATTCACAGCTCTTGCCTCCACCCTTTAGGGGGGAGTCCCGATAGCTATCGGGAGGAGGGGGTAGTCTGAATTTCATCATTCATTACTCAATGTTTTTTCCCTCTTTAGATGTCAAATAAGGAATAGCAGTTCTTGCTCCTCTTTCAGTGGCACATTGGGCCGCTGCAATATTAGCAATTTTCGCAGCATAAAACGGATTTTTTCCTTTTGATATTTCTAAAGCATAAATACCATGAAATGTATCTCCGCAACCTGTTGTATCTATTACATCAACGATTAATCCTTCGACCTTTAGTAGCTCTTCAGCAGACTTGACAATACATCCCTTTTCACCCAAAGTAATGACAATATCCTGATGATTATTTTTTCTTAAAGATTTTATTTGATCCATATGGCTATCTGAACCAGAATATAATTTTGCAAATCCTTCTGATACAACAATATGGTTTGCTAATTCCAACAATTCGATAGATTCATCTTGAATTCTTTCAATATCTATTACTATTTCCAGATCATTTTTCTTTGCAATCCGGGCAGCTAAAACTCCTGCTTCTCCTGCAACATGATCTGTGAAAAAAAGCTTTGTTCTCTTATACCAATACTTGTCTGTAATTTCTTCAGGATAAGGAAAATTGAGATTCTTTTTTTGGAAAAAAATATTCCTTTCACCATTCAGGTATCCTGATAATACAAAAGCTATAATTGGTTCTGAAATATTATCATTTATTAAATTTGACAAATCGATTCCTTCATTTTCAAGTGCTTTTGCAGCTCTTTTTGCCATTCCTGACTTTCCTAATTTCCCAATAAATGAAGCTTTTCCACCCATCCGGGATACAGCTGTAAGAGCTGTTCCTGTTAGCCCACCATCAAAAATATCAAAATCGGTAAAGGGATTTTTTGTTCCGGGCTCAGGCCAATGTTCAATATTACCTATGAAATCGACAGCCAGTGAACCGAGTCCGGTAACATCAAATTTGTCAACTACAGCCATTTTTTTCTCAACTTAATAAATATTGTTTTGTGGAATTCAGATCATTCTATAAAATGATTCTAACTGATCTTTCTTTACTAAATAAATTTATTCCTCTAATATAGGACAATTTTATTACCTTGCAGCTTAGAGAATTGACACAAATTAAAAATAATTTATAACAAAATCTGCCCATTTCCAGAATATTAAAAATCGATAAATCATCAAAATTAAAAAAATATGAAAACAAATGTTTTAAGTTTAACCATTGCTGTTATTTTACTAATAGTTAGTGGATGTGGCAATAAATCCACTGATAATGCCTCTGGAAATATTTCAGAAAAAGGCCAGGTAGATGAGAGCTGGATAAGTTTATTTAATGGTGAAGATTTGAGTGGCTGGAGATCATTTCATTCTGACACAATCGTTGGATGGACAGTTGAAGATGGTTGTCTGACAGCTCTAGGCGAGGGTGGTGATCTTGGAGGTGATATTATCAGTACAGAAAAATTTGATAATTTTATCCTTGAACTTGAGTGGAAAATCGCTCCTGAAGGAAATAGTGGTATTATGTTTCGTGTGCTCGAAGAAGGATTTAAAACTACCTATGCTACCGGGCCCGAATATCAATTAATTGATGATGAAGGCTTTCCTCAACCATTAGAGGATTGGCAAACTACCGGAGCAAACTATGCGATGCATAAAGCTTCCGGTGAAATTATAATTAAACCGGTAGGAGAATTTAATAGTACCAGGATCGTGGTCGATTCTTCTCATGTTGAACATTGGCTTAATGGAATTAAGGTTGTAGAATATGAGTTATGGTCTGAAGAATGGCAGGAGCTAAAAGATAATGGTAAATGGAAGGATTTCGCCGATTATGGGATGGCTAAATCAGGTTATATTTCGTTACAGGATCATGGGTCAAAAACATGGTTCAAAAATATCAGATTGAAAAAATTATAGTCTTTTAAATTGATAAAATTATTTCGAAATAAACTCATGTTGATTGTCAGGATAAAATATTCAGTAATTATCCTGATCTTTTCGCTACTCAATTCCCCATTTCTTTTTTCACAGGTGGATGATCTTTTCATTCCCAGAGATATAAAGGATGCCTACATCAGGAAAACTCGTTCATATGACGGAAATCCTGGTCCGGAATACTTCCAAAATCGTGTAGACTATAATATTGATGCGAGTTTTGACCCTATTACGAGAAATTTACAAGGAAGCGAAGTCATCATTTTTCATAACAATTCAAAAAGAAATCTTAGATATATTGTTATAAGGAATTATTTGGATGTTTATAAAAAAGGAGCAATTAGAGGAAGAACCATAGATCCCATAGATGCAGGAAATGAGGTTAATATTCTGAAAATAATAATCAACGGAGAAGAAATTGACTTAAATGATCCTAATTCAATTGTAGATAAGTCAGGGACAGATATTATTCTTGCCTGCAAAACAAGTTCCGGTAGCACTTCGCAAATCGAAATTAGCTGGTCATTAAAAATACCGGAAAAAACTCATCAACGATTTGGACCGGTTGACGAAAGCTCATACTTTATTGCATATTGGTTTCCCCAGGTAGCAGTTTTTGATGATATTAATGGATGGGATACTTTCTCCTTTAATAACCTGAATGAAATGTATACTGAGTTTGGGAACTACACAATTAGCCTAACAGTTCCTGAGAATTTTATTATCTGGGCCACTGGTGAGCTTCAAAATCCGGAAGAAGTTCTTAAACCTAAATATCTAAAAAGGTTTCAGCAATCTAAAGTGTCTGATGAGGTTATTCAAATAATTTCTTATGATGATATAATAAATAATAAAGCTATTACTCAGAAAGGTAACAATACCTGGATTTTTAAAGCAGATCAGATAAGTGATTTCGCGTTTGGTACCAGCGATCATTTCTTATGGGATGCCAGTCAACTAACACTAAATGAAGGTAATAAGGTTCATATCCATACAGCTTTTCTCAATTCTTCTGAAAATTTCCATGAAGTATCAGAAATTACTCCATGGGTAATAAAAATACTTTCAGAAGAAATTGTAGGATATCCTTTTCCCTTCTCTACTATGACAGTTTTTAATGGCATGGATGGAATGGAATTTCCAATGATAGTGAATGATGAAGAAATGGAGAATAGAGCAGGAACTTATTTCTTAACCACTCACGAAGTTGCACATTCATATTTTCCTTTTCTTGTGGGAACCAATCAAAAAAGACATGGTTGGATTGATGAAGGCCTGATTACCATGTTGGGAGTTGAGACTCATACATTAAAGGAAAAAGAATATAATTTCAGAGAATTATATCTTGAATGGTATCCCCTTTTTGCAGGTACACAAGAAGATCTGCCATCGATTGTAAATTCTGTTTATCTTCCAGATATTATATTTCAGCAGCATGAATACGCCAGACCCAGTCTTGCCTTCTGGACCTTAAGAGATATCCTTGGGGAAGATTTATTCAAATCCTCTTTGCTAGAATTTATAGAACGCTGGAAATTTAAACACCCTACCCCTTACGACCTTTTCTTTACTTTTAATGACCATTGCGGAGAAAATCTAAATTGGTTTTTTCAAGCATGGTTTCTCAGTTTTGGTTATCCGGACCTTGGTATTCACAATGCGGAATTAATTAATGATGAATGGATTGTTGAAATACAAAATATAGGAGGGATGCCTTTCCCTTCAAAATTAGAGATTTTATTTACTGACCTTCAAAAACAAGTTATTGATATTGATGGCAGAAGCTGGAAAGATAGCAAATCTCATATTGTAAAAATTCCGGCGAACAAAGATATCAGTGGATTTGTTTTAATAACCGATAATTATCCAGATTGTGAGGAAGAGAATAATTATTTTTCTATTGAGAAATGAAGTGTAGAAAAGTTGCTGGTTGCTGGTTACATGTTGCTGGTTGCCAGGCTAGTACCTAGTTTTTTGTAACCAGCAACCAGCAACTTTTCCTCAATTTCCGTTAGCCTACAATAGAGCTTAGCTTGTATATACATTCGGTCTAATTGAAACTATATAATTATGGATAATAAAGTCAGATGTAGTTGGTGTGGTGATGATCCTCTTTACATTAAATACCATGATGAAGAATGGGGTGTAGCAGTGGATGATGATAAGAAGCATTTCGAGTTTCTTGTTTTGGAAAGTGCACAGGCAGGACTCAGTTGGTTAACTATTTTGAAAAGAAGAGAAAATTATCGAAAAGCTTATGCGGATTTTGATCCTGAGAAGGTTGCTAAATTTGATCAAAGAAAGATAGAAGAATTGATAAATGATGTAGGAATTATAAGAAACAGAAAGAAAATTGAGTCATCAATATCTAACGCAAAGCTATTTCTGGAAATTCAAAAAGAATTTGGATCCTTCAACAAATATTTCAGGGGATTCCTACCCAGGCCCATAATTATTAATGAGTTTAAAGATCTTTCAGAATTACCGGCTAAGACGATTGAATCTGAAGCTATTGCTGTTGATATGAAAAAACGTGGATTTAAATTTTTAGGACCTGTTATTATCTATGCACATATGCAGGCGGCCGGACTGGTTAACGACCATGTTGTTGGATGTTTTCGAAGAAGTGAATTAATGGATGAATGATGAGTTAATAATTCAGTTATTGACAAAATTTCAAATAATAAAGATGTTATTATTGTTTCAGGCCGCACCCCTGCAGATTATAAAAAAAGACATATTCCAAATTCTGTTAATCTTAATCATAAAGATTTATATATAGCCTAAATC
>JAGLSB010000362.1 GCA_023135955.1 Bacteroidales bacterium
ATTGTCACCTCTTACTCCGCCACCTTCATTTGCTGCAATATTATCAGCAACTGTACAGTTAATAATATTTCCTATTTCCACATATATTCCACCACCTTCATCAGAAGCCTCATTATTCGTAATAACATTACCTATGAAGTCTGCAACCAAATCATCTTTACCATCAATGTAAACGCCACCACCTTTACCTTCAGTAGAATTACCATCAACAACATTATTAATTGCAGATCCGTCACGAAAGATCATTATACCACCACCTAAATCGACAGCTGTATTATTTGTAATTAAACAATTTTCAACTACATCTGTTGTTCTTGTCACATATACTCCACCCCCATCGTCGGCACAAACGTTTTCTGTAACTATTGAGTTTCTAAGAGACCCATAATTTAGGTAAACACCTCCTGAATGGTCACCGGCCTTATTGTTTCTAATGGTTAGTCCAGTTGCTATACCACTGCCTTTTATATATAGTCCAGCACCGTCATCATCACATGTATTATATTCAAGGACACAATCTGAAATTATTCCTCCAACAACAAAGATACCACCACCCTGGTTAGTGGCATGATTTAGGGTGAAATAGCAACCGCTAACTATATTAGTTGAGTCTGCTGTTTTTATAGCACCTCCTTTAGCACCGGTGTTAGATACGAAATCACAATTAATAACTGTGGTTAAAGTATCTATAACCATCGCACCACCAACATCAGGTGCAATATTTCCTTCAAATAAGCAATTTGTAAAAGTTGCAAAATCGGCTCCAACAGCTCCCCCGTCATTTGCTTCAAGGAGAACATTGTTTTGAATGAAATCGCAGCCAAGAAAACTAACGTTATCAGCATTGGTATGTCCGTAAGCTCTTACAGCACCACCCCTTGCGTTAGCGTCGTTGAATTGAAATGTACAGTTTTCTGCGATAAAAATACCCCCCAATTCATTATTTACCTGCAATCCACCTCCACCATTAACTGTCAGTAGATAATTTCCGGTTGTGTCTTTATCAAAACCATGCTGTACAGTCAGGTTCATCAATTTCACAACTTTGTCTGTGACCCCTGTAACTGTCAAAATCCGGTCAGAATCGGCATCTGTACCAAATAACCTGCCATCGAGTGATACACCCGTACCATCAATAGTAAGTGTTTTATCTCCTAATAATAATGGAGTTCCAACATAAATTGTATCAACACCATCGAACACAATTGTGTCTCCATCTAAGGCATCGGCAATAGTTTGCCGAAGAGATCCTGCTCCATCGTCAGCATTTGTTGTTACTGTGTCAACTGTTTGTGAAAAAACAAGACCAGAACTGAGCATCAATAAAATGAACAGAAATGATAATTTTTTCACAAAAAACCTCACCTTTTTGTGTAATAAATTTTCCATAGTTTTAATTTAATTAATAAAAAATTATAAATATATATTAGTAATAGAAAGTTATTATAAAATAGAGATGATAAAACTTAATTATTTGCATATAAAATATTTGGGAAGGCAATATACAAAAATGCGTTGTTTAGACAAGTATCTGCACCTTGTTTTTACATTTTTGATTTATTATTTATATAAATTGTATGAATATTGATATTTAATAATAATAATGACTTAACATAATAATATATTTTCAAATTCAACAAGAAATAATTTCGCAGGATTATTTATTTTGAAACTCTCCTTTTGTCATAAGATTGATTTCGGTATTATATTTTTTCAATATTATCATATTTATTAATTCCAATTCAGATCCAAGAAGAGAAGAGGTTTCAGATTCAATATCGGTCAATTCCTTCTCCAAAACAATTAATCTGTTTATTTGCGATTGAGTTGGCTTTCCTGAATATCTCATAAGAGCACCATAAACATTAGATATTTTTTCCCGAAGCTTTTCTTCTCCTGTTATTCCTCCCATTCTTGTAGCTACCATCAGTTTATGAACTTTATCAAGATTATTTGCATAGCTTACAAGTGACTTAGTTTCATCAGTACTAAAAGCATCAGTTTTTGAAAATTCATCTACTTTTTTCTTTACATCTACTATTCTAGCATCAATAAAGGCTAAATCTTCAAGCATTTTATAAGCTTTTCTTATAGTTTTCAGCTGTAAATCTCTGTCGGCCAGAGAATGGGGTAGATTAGGATCAAATTCTATATTTACTTTGCCAATAAATTCATCTTCCCCTTTAATTATTTTGACAGTATATTCTCCTGGAGGATAAGTAGGGCCAAATATGGCACCACGGGCCAATGAATTAGAAGACGGAACTTTTGGGGCTTTTTCCCTTGGTGTCCAGGCCTCTCTGTTAATACCTGCTCTTTTTCCTGCTGGTAAGCTTGAAATTTTATTGCCTTCAGCGTCATAGATTTCCATATACATATCACCGAAAATATGTCTCTTTTTCATATAATATGTAATATATACGGCATCGGCAGGATTTCTTCCAACAAATTCATCATCTCCATTCATTGATTGCTTCATTCCCATAGAACTAATTTGATATGGTCTGGAAGGAAGAAAAACTAAATCCTCTCCAAGTATTTCTTCAGAAAGAGCCCTTAATGGTGTAATATCATCGATGATGAATATTCCCCGTCCATGGGTCGCCATTATTAAATCGTTCTCTCGTTGATGAATAATCAATTCATGGATTGCAACTTTAGGAATATTTCCTTTTAATCGTGACCAAACTTTACCGCCGTCAAGTGAGGCATATAGTCCAAATTCTGTCCCAAGAAAAAGTAAATTCTTATTGACAAAGTCCTGAACAATATCGAAACAATAGCCCTCTATATTTTCATCTGTAAGAGAAACAAAGCTTTTACCATAATCATCCGATTTAAATACGTATGATTTCATATCGCCTTCACGATGATTGTCAATTGTTACAAATACCCCAGCTTCGTTAAATCTGTCTGGTTCTACAGCTGAAATCCAGGTATCTTCAGGAATTCCAGGAAGATTAGTTGTTACATCTTTCCATTTTTTTCCACCATTGCGTGTAAGCTGTAGATTTCCATCGTCGGTACCGACCCAGATGACATCACTGTTAAGAGGACTTTCACCAATAGTATAAACCGTACAGTTATTTTCTGCTGTAGAATTATCTATTGTTATCCCACCTGTTTCAGATTGTTTAAGGCGTTCAGGATTATTGGTTGTAAGATCGTCTGATATTTCCTCCCAGCTATCGCCACGATCTGTTGACTTATATAGATATTGAGATCCAACATACATAGCATTTGTGGTCGGACTGAAAGCTATTGCAGAATTCCAGTTCCATCTAAGATCTCCAGTTTTCTCATTGCCATAAGGACTAATTTCTTTTGCCTCACCTGTATTTTTGTAAAATCGCACAAAATTTCCACCTTGCCATTGCCAATAAAGGATGTTTGGATCATT